>JBATYB010000528.1:0-4590 GCA_049673825.1 Methylocella sp.
GTACAAAAATCCAAGAATCAGAAGCGCCAAAAGGACGCCTATGATTGCGTGAAGCAGGCCTTCCTTTCCAAAGATCATGTCTCAAAGGCCCCTTTTGAAAGCAGTGCCGGCGCCGCTGCCTTATTTGCCAATTGCAATGGCGCGCCATGACTTGTGCCCACGATCCACGCAATCCGGACAGGATTTGCGGCCACGAGCCCATTCTTGGCAAATGTCAAGAAAAAGTAGGGGTTCCCGCTTTCCACGGATATATCGAACGATGGGTGAGACATGTCGATGCTCGCAGGCCCCCCTGCCCGGCCCCGTGCATTTGTCCGGCCCAGGGTTGCGCCCCAAAAAGCTCTATGTTAGGTGACCCCTGCCTCGTGGTGGCGCCGCTTTCCTTGACGCCTTTCCTCGTTTTCCAGTTCCGGACCGCGTCTCGATTTTTCGCCGTGAAAAGCCGGACCTTCGGGAAGCGGCTTCGGCGGCCGTAAGAATTTTGGGGATTTCGCTTTGGCGGCGCAAGAGACACGCGTGTCCGGGATGGCGGGGCGCTATGCCCAGGCACTCTTCGCGCTCTGTCAGGAAACCGGGGCGACGGAAAAGGCCGCCGCCGATCTCGCCGCCTTCGCGGAATTGGTCCGCTCCAGCGCGGATTTGCAACGTCTCGTCAAGAGTCCGGTTTTCTCGGCCGAACAGCAGGTTAAGGCTCTCGATGCCCTCCTCGCCAGGGCCGAAATCGGCGGGATCGCCGCCAAATTCTTAAAACTCGTCGCGGCAAAGCGCAGGCTCTTCGCGATTTTCGATATGATCCGCGATTTCAAATTGCTGAACGACGCGCGAAACGGCGTCACGCGCGCCAATGTAACGGTCGCCGAGACGCTCAAGCCCGAGCAAGTCGCGGCATTGCGGAACGCGCTTACCGATATTTCCGGCGGCGGCGAGGTCGACATCGCGGTCAAGGTGGACCCGGCGATCATCGGCGGCCTTATCGTCAAACTGGGCTCGCGCATGGTTGACAGTTCCCTCAAAACCAAACTCAATTCGATCCGCTCACGCATGAAAGAGGCCGGCTGATGGAGATCCGCGCCGCGGAAATTTCCGCGATCCTCAAGAACGAGATCGCGAACTTCGGCAATGAAGCCGAGGTGACCGAGGTAGGCCAGGTCCTCTCGGTCGGGGACGGCATCGCCCGCGCCTACGGCCTCGACAACGTCCAGGCCGGCGAAATGGTCGAGTTCGAGAACGGCGTGCGGGGCATGGCCCTGAACCTCGAAAGCGACAACGTCGGCATTGTCATTTTCGGCACCGACCGCGACATCAAGGAAGGCCAGACGGTCAAGCGGACCGGCGCCATCGTCGATGTACCGGTTGGCAAGGGGCTGCTCGGCCGCGTCGTCGATGCGCTCGGCAATCCGATCGACGGCAAGGGCCCGATTCATGCGGAAAAGCGCGCCCGCGTCGATGTCAAGGCGCCGGGCATCATCCCGCGCAAATCCGTGCACGAGCCGATGGCGACCGGACTCAAGGCGATCGACGCCCTGATCCCGATCGGGCGCGGCCAGCGCGAACTGATCATCGGCGACCGCCAGACCGGCAAGACCGCGCTGGCGCTCGATACCATCCTCAATCAAAAGCCGCTGAACCAGGGCAGCGACGAAAGCCTCAAGCTCTATTGCGTCTATGTCGCGGTCGGACAGAAACGCTCGACCGTCGCGCAATTCGTGAAAGTGCTGGAAGAGCAGGGCGCGCTGCCCTATTCGATCATCGTCGCGGCGACCGCGTCCGATCCGGCGCCGATGCAGTTTCTGGCGCCGTTCGCCGGCTGCGCGATGGGCGAATATTTTCGCGACAACGCGATGCACGCGCTGATCATCTACGACGATCTCTCCAAGCAAGCCGTCGCCTACCGCCAGATGTCGCTTTTGTTGCGCCGCCCGCCAGGACGCGAGGCCTATCCGGGCGATGTGTTCTATCTGCATTCCCGGCTGCTCGAGCGCGCGGCGAAACTCAACGAGGCCAATGGCGCGGGCTCGCTCACGGCGCTTCCGGTGATCGAGACGCAAGCCAACGACGTATCGGCCTATATTCCGACGAATGTGATTTCGATCACCGACGGCCAGATCTTTCTTGAGACCGATCTCTTCTATCAAGGGATCAGGCCCGCCGTGAATGTCGGCCTTTCGGTCTCGCGCGTCGGCTCCTCGGCGCAAACCAAGGCGATGAAAAAGGTCGCGGGCAGGATCAAGGGCGAACTCGCGCAATACCGCGAAATGGCGGCTTTCGCGCAGTTCGGCTCCGACCTCGACGCGACGACCCAGCGCCTGCTCGCGCGCGGCGCCCGCCTGACCGAGCTTTTGAAGCAGGCGCAGTTCTCGCCCTTGAAGATCGAGGAACAGGTTTGCGTGATCTATGCGGGGGTCAATGGTTATCTCGATGCGTTTCCCGTTGACCGGGTGCGGGCCTTCGAGGAAGGGCTCCTCACGCTCTTGCGCGCGAGCTACACCGGTCTCCTCGATGCGATTCGCGGGTCGAAGGATCTCTCCGACGAGTCCGGCGCGAAACTCAAATCGGTGGTCGATGCCTACGCCAAGAGCTTCGCTTGAGTTGGCGGCGGCCTCACGGAAATGAAGCGGATAGACCATGCCCTCGCTAAAGGATCTGCGCAACCGGATCGCCTCCGTCAAGGCAACGCAAAAGATCACCAAGGCCATGCAGATGGTCGCGGCGGCGAAACTGCGGCGCGCGCAGACGGCGGCCGAATCGGCGCGGCCTTACGCCGAGCGGATGGAGAGGGTTTTGGCCAATCTCGCCGCCTCGGTCGCGGCGAGGGGCCAAGGTCCGGCGCTGCTCGGGGGCGGCGGCGACAGCGTCCATCTCTTGGTCGTCTGCACCGCCGAACGCGGTCTTTGCGGCGCTTTCAATGCCTCGATCGCGCGCCTCGCGCGTGAGGCGGCGCTGTCGCTCATCGGGCAAGGCAAGACGGTTAAGATCCTTTGCGTCGGCAAGAAAGGCCATGACATCCTGCGCCGGCAATTCGGACGCCAGATCATCGAGGTGATCGACCTGCGCTCGGTCCGCGCGCTTGGCTTTGGCGATGCCGCCGCGATCGGCCGCAAGATCGTTGCGTTGCATCAGGCTGGCGAGTTTGACGTCTGCGCATTGTTTTACTCGCGCTTCAAATCGGTGATCGCGCAAATCCCGACCGCGCGGCAGCTTATTCCTCTCGCCCTTCCGGCAGAGGACGAGGAAGCGGCGCCATCGGGGGCGGCTTATGAATATGAGCCAGACGAAGAGGAAATTCTCGCGGCGCTGCTTCCGCGCAACATTTCGATTCAGATCTTGCGGGCACTGCTTGAAAATGCCGCGTCCGAGCAAGGCGCGCGGATGAGCGCGATGGACAGCGCCTCGCGCAATGCCGGCGAAATGATCAAGAAGCAAACCATGAAGTATAACCGCTCGCGCCAGGCGATGATCACCAAGGAACTGATCGAGATCATCTCCGGCGCCGAAGCGCTTTGAGCATGACCTTAAAAAAGTTGCTCGACTTTTTCGATTCTGACGTGCTCCAACTCTTTGAATTCGAGTGATTCCTTTTCGGTCACGTGCTTCCGCCGCGAGCACGCCGAAGGCTGCAGCAATCGCGCTGGCGTTGGTCGATGCGCTCGCGAAGACGAACAACGACGTGATCGCAGCGTCGGCGCTTTGGGAGCCTGACCAAATCCGGCTCGGCTTGCATCACCTGCGGCAGGGCAATATTCTGGGCGACCGGTCCCAATTCTCGCACTCACGGGCGACCGGCGCATGACCCGCATCGATTGGACGAACACCTGATGTTAGTGTCCACCACAACCCTCGCCCCCGCTGTCGACGCACGGCAGGTGCCCACGGAACGGCTTTTCGAGCCCGTCAGGCTGGGGCGCTACAACCTGCCGCACCGGATGGTCATGGCGCCGTTGACCCGCTCGCGCGCGCGCCAGCCCGGCAACGTGCCATCGGCTCTCAATGCATGCTACTATGCGCAACGGGCTTCGGCGGCTCTCATCGTGACCGAAGCGACCCAGGTATCGCAGCAGGGACAGGGCTACGCCTGGACGCCCGGCATCCACAGCCGCGAGCAAATCGAGGGATGGCGCCTCGTCACCGACGCGGTGCGCAAGGCTGGCGGCCTGATCTACTTGCAGCTTTGGCATGTCGGACGCATCTCCCATCCGTCGTTGCAGCCCGACGGCATGCTTCCGGTCGCGCCCTCGGCCATCAAGCCTCGCGGGGAGGCGTTCATCGAGAATGAAAACGGCGAGGGAGAACTGGTTCCTTTCGTGACGCCGCGGGCCTTGCAGATCGAGGAGATGCCCTACATCGTCCGGCAATACGCGCGCGGGTCGCGAAATGCGCTGAAAGCCGGATTCGACGGCGTGGAGGTCCACGCTGCCAACGGTTATCTGCTCGACCAGTTCATCAATTCGAGCAGCAATCGGCGCACCGACGCTTATGGCGGTCCTATCGAGAATCGGATGCGGCTGCTCATAGAGGTGGTCGAGGCGGTCAGCGAAATCTGGGGGGCGGATCGGGTCGGCGTTCGGCTGTCGCCGCTCGGCACCTTCAACG
>JBATYB010000529.1:0-1585 GCA_049673825.1 Methylocella sp.
GCCCTGATCGCAAAGCTCCGGCGCGAGGCCCTGCCGGAGCCCGCCGCACGGTGGCCGCTCCCGCCCCGGCCGCGCGGAGAGCCTCGCGTGAAATGGAGGGCGCACCCGACTTTGAACGCTTGTCTTATAATTTGGCGCGGCTCGTGGAACAGGGCGGCAGAACGCTCGCCGCGTATTTCAAGCCGGCGGAAGGCAACGAGGCCAAAAGTAACGTGTCAAACGGAGTTGCCGACGCGCTTCGTTCGATCAGCCGCATTGCCGAACACTGGTTGAGCGACCCCGCCCGGACCCTCGAAGCGCAATCTTCCTTGACGGTAAAGCTCCTTGGCCTTTGGGCGCACAGTTTGCGGCGCATGGCCGGCGAATTCGAAGATCCGTTCGTGCCCTATGACCCTTCGGACGAAAGGTTCGCCGCGCCGGAATGGCGGGAGAGTCCGTTCTTCGATTTCCTGCGGCAGGCGCACGCCATCGTCTCGAATTGGGCCGGGGATCTTGTCCTGCGCGCGAGCGATGTTGATCCGCACGCTCGCGACAAGGCAAAATTCTACCTGCGGCAGATATCGAGCGCCCTTTCGCCCTCGAATTTCCTCGCCACCAATCCGGAGCTCCTCAAGGAAACCTGGGCGTCGAGCGGCGACAATCTCGCACGTGGCGCCGCGCTGCTGGCGCAGGACATGGAGGCCGGCAAAGGCACGCTTAAAATCAGCCAATGCGATACCTCGAAGTTCGAACTCGGCGTCAATATCGCGGCGTCGCCCGGTAAAGTCGTCTTTCGTAACGATCTCATGGAACTCATTCAATATGCGCCGGCAACCGATACGGTTTTCAAAAGGCCTTTGCTCATCGTTCCTCCGTGGATCAATAAATTCTATATTCTCGATCTGAACCCCGAAAAAAGCTTCGTGCGCTTCGCGGTGTCGCAAGGCCACACCGTCTTCATGATATCGTGGGTCAATCCCGACACGCGCCATCGCGGCAAGGGATTCGAAGCCTACATGAGGGAAGGCATTTTTGCCGCGCTCGATGCAATCGAAAAAGCAACTGGCGAATCCAAGGTAACCGCGATTGGGTATTGTATTGGCGGGACACTGCTGGCCATGACGCTCGCCTATATGGCGGAGACCGGCGATAGACGGATCGCGAGCGCGTCATTCTTCACAACCCAGACCGATTTCAGCCAAGCCGGCGATCTAAGGATCTTTGTCGACGAGGAGAGTTTGCGCGCGCGCAAGAAAAAAATGGCGGCGACCGGCTATCTCGATGCCTCGGCGATGGCTTCGGCCTTCAACATGCTCCGGCCGGAGGATCTCATCTGGTCCTTTGTGGTCAATAATTACATGAAGGGCAAGCCGCCGCCTGCTTTCGACCTATTGGCATGGAACTCGGATTCGACAAGGATGACCGCGGCCAACCATCTTGAGTATTTGCGCCACTGCTATCTCGAGAACAGGCTCTCGAAGCGCAAGGCGAAGTTTGGCGGCAAGATCCTCGATCTTTCGAAAGTCACGATACCCGTCTACCATCTGGCGACGCGCGAGGATCATATCGCCCCGGCGAAATCCGTCTTCATCGGCGCCAAGTTTCT
>JBATYB010000530.1:0-5448 GCA_049673825.1 Methylocella sp.
TAACAGCTAAAGGTTTTCCCACCCAATGGGTAAGTGACAGCGTCAAGAGAATCCTAGGTTACGAAGTCGAGGAAGCGCTGGCCCCTAACTGGTGGATCGACTGTCTGCATCCCGATGACAAGGAGGCCGCTGTCGAGAAAACGTCGACCCTGATGACCCAGGGCCACTTGGTGCAAGAGTACCGGTTTCGATGCAAGGACGGCCACTACCTTTGGATGCAGGACGAGGCGAGCCTCTTGCGGAAAGCCGACGGCCGGCCCAAGGAAATTGTCGGATTCTGGACCAACATTTCAGAACGCAAGCAGGCGGAAGAACGGGCGGCGCAAGCGCGCAAGCAAGAGTTCGAGAGGGGCAAGCTGTTGGGGTCTAGCGATCGCAACATTGCAGCTGGTCTGGTGCTCGCAGCCCTGATCGTCGGCTCCAGTTTCATGTTCTTTGAAGACAAAGGGCCTCTGATGTGGGGAATGACCACTATTATTGGGCTCACCGTCTTTGCGGTCGGCTGTAGCCTCGGGTTGAGATTGATTTGGCTCGTGGTCAAATCCGGCAAATATTAATGGCGCCGCGTTCACCCGCCGGTTCGCCGCGGAGGGACATGCCGTCGCGTTGCTGGCCCGCATGACCGGCCTCACCAACAAGCTGGCGAACGAGCTCCCCGTGGCGCGCGTATGCTTGCGATGTGGGCGACCCCGGCGACGACATGGGAGCCCCGCGCAGCGCCATCGCTCCGCTGTTTGCCGTCGCGCCTTGAAGAGGCCGAGATTGATTTCATTGCGCGACGCCACCAACTTTGCAACAGAGGCGTGGCGCGAGCTCCGAAAGATACGAATTTGAATCGGGCAGGCGCGGTGGCGCGAAAACTTCTACTGTGGTGTTTCCGCAACCTCGAGACGGGAGCGATCACCGTTGCTCAGACACCCAACCTCGCGCTCAGCGTCTTTCTCGTCGCGACGGCGATCCTCTGGCTCATGCATCCGAACGGTGCCATATCGACAGTGGGCAAGGTGGTCGCCACCGGCAGTCTGATCGTTTGGGCCCTCGACGAGGTGGTGCGCGGCGTCAACCCGTGGCGCCGCTTCCTCGGCGTCGCCGTTCTGATCTACGTAGTTTCCGCCGTTCGCCTGTGAGCTGCTAAACCCGCAGCTTGTTGGATCCAGGTTCGGGTTTCCACTGATGTTCTGCTTTTCGTGCGGGGCGGCGGAAAACCAGGCCAGTTTGCGGCGGGGACAAAAAGCGCGACGCGCCGCGTTCGCCCCCGCGGAGATGGCCTGAGGTTTCGCAACTGGGGCGGACGCGGTCGGCGCGGACCGGCCGTTCATCACCGCCGCGCGCGATCGAGTAATAGGTGCGACCGGACCAGACGAAGTGCTGCTAAAGGAAGGGCAAGGATTGCGCCCGCGGATCGAGGCGGCTTTCACGGCGTCGCGCGACGGCGGCAATGCGCGTTCGGCCGCCGTTTATGAGGCGCAATTGCCGAGAGCCCGCGCCCTTGCCGAAAAGCTCGCCAAGCGCCGAGGAGGCATCGCGCCGCAAAGGTTGATCGCGGGGGGGCCGACCGCTATGACCTCCCTATAACTTTCAAGGACCGGGGTTTTCCCATGCCGCGCACCAGCAAACCTCTCGGCATGTTTCGCAAGGCGCAAACCAGCGCAAAGCCGAAGCAAGCGGCCGGACTCGGCGCCTTGCCCGAATGGAACCTCGAAGATCTTTATCCATCCATGGATTCGCCAGCCTTCGCGAGCGACCTCGCCAAGGCGGCCGCCGAATGCAAAGGCTTCAACGCCGCGTATAAGGGCAAGCTCGAAGCGGCGGCCAAAAAAGCGTCCGGCGCGGGACTTCTCGTGGCCATCCGGAGTTACGAGGCGCTGGAAGAGCTGCTAGGGCGCATCATGGCCTATGCCGGGCTCGTCTATGCCGAAAATACCACCGATCCGGCGCGGATGAAATTCTATGGCGACGCGCAGGAAAAAGTCACAGCCGCTTCCTCCGATCTCCTGTTCTTCGAGCTCGAATTGAACCGGCTCGACGACGCTCTCGCGGCGAAAGTGGCGGCGGGGCCGCTCAAGCATTACCGGCCCTGGCTCGAAGACATCCGCAAGGGCAAGCCCTACCAGCTCGACGATAAGCTCGAACAATTGTTCCATGAAAAATCGATCACCGGTTACGGCGCCTGGAACCGGCTGTTCGACGAGACCATCGCGGGCATGCGCTTCAACGTCGACGGCAAGCAGCTGGCGATCGAGCCGGTGCTCAATCTGATGCAGGACCCGGATGCAATGACCCGGGAAAAGGCCGCGATCGCGTTTGGCGCGGGCCTCAAGGAAAACCTGCGGACCTTCGCGCTTGTCACCAATACCTTGGCGAAGGACAAGGAGATTTCCGACCGCTGGCGCGGTTTTAGGGACGTGGCGGACGCAAGGCATCTAGCGAACCGCGTGGAGCGCGAGGTCGTCGATGCGCTGGCTGGCGCCGTGCGCGCCGCCTATCCGCGCTTGTCGCACCGCTATTACCGCCTCAAGGCCAAATGGTTCGGCAAGCCCGCGCTCAAACATTGGGACCGCAACGCGCCGCTGCCGCAGGTCCCGGCGAAGACCTATCCCTGGGACGGCGCGCGGGACATTGTGCTTGGCGCTTACGACGGTTTCTCGCCGAAAATGGCGGCGATCGCGAAACGTTTTTTCGACGAGCGCTGGATCGATGCGCCGGTGCGGCCGGGCAAGCAGCCGGGCGCCTTCGCGCATCCAACGGTGCCTTCCGCGCATCCTTACGTGCTGATGAACTATCAGGGCAAGCCGCGCGACGTGATGACTCTCGCGCATGAGCTCGGCCACGGCGTGCATCAGGTTTTGGCCGGCCCCAATGGCGCGCTGATGGCGCCGGCGCCGCTGACCTTAGCCGAAACCGCGTCGGTCTTCGGCGAAATGCTGACTTTTCGCGCCCTGCTCCTGAGCACGGCGGATGCCGCGCCGCGCCGCGCCCTGCTCGCCGCCAAGGTCGAGGACATGCTGAACACGGTGGTGCGGCAGATCGCTTTCTATTCCTTCGAACGCAAGCTCCACCTCGAGCGGCGAAATGGCGAGCTGACGGCGGCGCAAATCTGCGGCCTATGGATAAGCGAACAGGCCGAAAGCCTCGGGCCCGCGATCGAGCTTGGGACCGGCTACGAGAGCTATTGGGCCTATATCCCGCATTTCGTGCACTCGCCCTTTTATGTCTACGCCTATGCGTTCGGCGATTGTCTCGTGAATTCCCTCTATGGCGTCTATCAGGGCGCGCGCGAAGGTTTCGCCGAACGCTATCTCGCGATGCTTGCGGCCGGTGGCACGAAACATCATTCCGAACTGCTCGCGCCGTTCGGGCTCGACGCGCGCGATCCCGCCTTTTGGCAGATCGGGCTGAAAATGATCGAGGGAATGATCGCCGATCTCGAAGCGATGGAAGCGAAGGCGTAGCTAGCTAAAATGAACAGTCCAGGTTTTGCGCAAACGATGGCGCGCTATAACCGCTGGCAGAATCGCATTCTCTACGCGGCGGCCGACAGGCGATCGGAGGATGAGCGCCGCAAGGATCGCGGCGCCTACTTCAGGTCGATCCATGCGATGCTCAACCACGTCCTCTGGGCGGGCAATATGTGGATGAGTCGCGTTGCCGATGTGCCGAAACCGGCGGTGGGCATTCCAGACTCTGTCACCTTCTGCGACGACTGGGAGAGGCTAAAAGCAGAGCGCGCCTGCTTCGACGAACGCATCATCGCCTGGGCAGATAGTCTCGACAAGGCTTGGCTTTCGGATGATCTTGCTTGGTATTCCCAGCCCCCGGCTGACGCGACCTTAATCTTTTGCTACAGATGAGATGCCCGTGATTCAAACCGGAGTACGGCAGCGACAAGCAGACTGATTTTGAACGGAGAGCGCCTATGCAAAGGTACCTCGCTGCGCTGACAATTGTGCTGCTGCTTGGAATGGTATGGGTCCGGGTTTTGCAGATGAGAAGAAAAGGGGTAAAAGCGATGCATTTCGGCGGAATAGACAAAAAGGATTTCCTGATTCCGCCGTTTGCCCTTTTCTATTTTTATATCGTGTTTGCCGCCGCTTTTAATTTTCCAACCGTAAGCAGGGAAGTACTCTTTCGCTCCGGGATAGTCTCCTGGGCCGGAGTGCTTTTTTTGCCTCGCGGGATTGTTCCTGGTATTTCTGAGTCTTGTTTCATTTGGGAAGAGTTTCCGTGTTGGCATTGACCAAGACCATCCGGACAAGCTTGTAACGACCGGCATTTTTGCTGTTAGCCGCAATCCCATCTATGTGGCATTTGGGTTTGTCCTGCTGGGCCAATTCCTGGTGTTCTCAAATTGGATACTTCTGGTCTATATGGTTGCCGCCATATGGCTGTTCCACCGTCAGATATTGCGTGAAGAGGAATACCTGAGAAACCATTACGGCCAGCAATACTCAGAGTACTGCGATCGAGCGAGACGGTATATTTAGGTATATCTGCGCTATTCAAACATGATACTCGCGCATCCGGCTGGCAGCCGGATCGAGCTCTAGGCTGCGCCCCGAGGCTCCTGCGGGTCTCGCCCTTCCGGTGACGACCCTTATCAGAGCAACCGAAAACACTCTGGGTGGAACCTTCCTCCACTGGTGACACGCGCCATCGGGACGCAATGCGTAACTCAAGCAGACCGCGTGTTACGAATTTCAGTCGATTTTCGGCTGTTTTTGGTCATCAAAGGCTCGGCGAAGCGCTAAAATTTGCTCCAGATGCGCTGTCTTCAGGCTCGATATTTGCGCAAACCCACTTTGGCCTTTGCGATTTCGCGTTCGACAGGGCGAGCGCGGGGTGACGCCAATGGTGAAAGGCGGCCTACCGCACGAAGCCCAAAATATCCTTCACGCAAGCCATGTTCTTGGCCGCGATCGCGCGTGCGCGCCCGGCACCATCGACGAGAACGCCGTCGATAAAGGCGGGTTCGTCGTTCAGGCGTTTCATCTCGGCGCCGATCGGACCAAGTTTGGCCACCGCGAGATCGACGAGGGCCGATTTGAAAGCCGAGAAATTACCGCCGCCGAAGGTCTTCAAGACATCGATTTTCGTCTCGCCGTTGAGCGCGGCAAAAATGCCAATGAGATTTTCGGCTTCAGGGCGCTGCTTGAGGCCTTCGATTGCGGAGGGGAGTGCTTCCGGGTCGGTCTTCGCCTTGCGGATTTTTTGGGCGATCGTGTCCGCATCGTCGGAAAGATTGATCCGCGAATAGCCGGAGGGATCCGACTTCGACATTTTCTTGGACCCGTCGCGGAGACTCATGACGCGCGTGGCGGGCCCCTGAATCAGCGGCTCGGGCAAAGGGAAGAACGCATCGCCATGACCTAGCGCGGCGATCGAGGCGGCATAATCGAGATTGAACTTTTGGGCGATATCGCGGGCGAGCTCGAGATGCTGCTTTTGGTC
>JBATYB010000531.1:0-5496 GCA_049673825.1 Methylocella sp.
GCGCGCAGGCCACCGCATGATGGGGCCGGACGAGCAAAACGTCCCATTGTGTTTCACGACCTTGCCGGCTTGCGCCTGCGGGCTCGGGACTCTCAACGAGATCGCCTTGCCCATCGTCTCCGCGGGAACGGCGCCTTCCGCGCGCGGTTCAAATTTCAGGTGCTTCGCTCTTACTTTTATGCGGTCGCGGCGATCCTCTTCGCGGCGCCGGCGGCAGCGGTCTTTTCACTCCCGAACCGGAACGCGCCGCCGCCAAGGGGTGGAGATGATCGGCATGGAGGCTAACCGGCTCCGTCAGGCGCGCAAGTCCACCGCGTGATCAGGGCAACGTCGAAGACCCTTGAAGCACAACGCGCCAAACTCGATCGCGAAATCAAGGACACCGTGAGGGGCTCCCCTGTCCGGCGGGCGGCCGATGATCTCCTGATATCGGGGCCAGGCATCGGAGAAGTCACCGCGGCGCCGGCTTCGCCGTCCGCGGCTTCGGCCCCGGCGCCGCGATGCCCGTCCGCCGGACAATGCCGCCCACCCAAATGGCCCCTGGTGACACGACTGTTGGGCCGGAGCCTGCCAAGTATGACGGATGCTGTCGCCGACAAGTTTAGGTGGAGGTAAGGGCCTTCCGAAGGGATTTAAGCAAGGCCTCGGCATCTTCAATTTTTCTCAGTACGCTGGTATCGCCCTTCATTTCCTGGAGGGTCGTCCATGGCACACTTTTCATTGCTTCAACCGCGGATTCCAGATCGGTTAGGAGGCCGTCGTTGGCTTTCTTCTCGATCACACGTAGACGCAGCTGCGCCGATTCTAAATCCCCTTCCTCACTGAGAAAGTGAGCGCGGGCCACTGGATCGGGAAGGATGGCCCGAAGTTTCCGCAAGTCCTTCGAGTTCGTTATGCGCTTCTGATTCACCTTCTTGACCACCGCGTCGATGACGCTGGGCACCAAGAGCTTCTTGCTTACGCCCATCAGCTCGCGCGCCCAGGTGATGGCGGCGCTCGGATCACGCAATTTGGTGAACTTCTCCGAAATCTCGAAAATCTCGACAAGCTTGTCGAGTTCGCGGACCGTGATGCCGAGGATGTTGGCCGCGCACGCGCGCCCCATCAGATCGACGAGGCGATACGCGACCATCTCCTTTTCCTTAGCTTCCCATTCCTTCCGTTGGCGATGAATGTAAATCCATACCCGGAGCCGTTCCTCCTCTGTGAGTGTTCTGTCTGTGACCTCAACGGGAATCTGGCGATATTGCTCCCGCCCGCGTTCGACCAGAAGGCGCGAGTTTGTCCACCGCCGATCCCCATCAATGATCCTAAATTTTCCCGGCAACTCCGGATGAGGCTCGACGAGGAGGGGCTCGAACAGCCCCTCGTTCGCTTCAATCTGACGTTGGAGTTCGTCATCCTCCTTCGGTCCCGATCGTGGCTGGTTTGCATTAGGCACGACCTCGTCGAGATCGACTTTCGCGCGGTAGGTGCGCAGGATCGTGCGGTCGAGGCGCCGCTCCTGCAACCCTACGACGTTCGGGCGGTTTTCAGCCGTGGCATGCTTGGTCATCGTTCAGATCTTCCAGGGCCACTTCGTCGTCTGCCGCCGTGCCGATAATGCGATCAATCTCGAAGCAGAAAACGCCGTTGGCCTTCAGCACAGATTTCAGCAGTTCCCCGCGCTTTCTCCAGACACCGCTGTGCGCTTTCTGCTCGGCGACGTCGATTTCCTCGAGCTTCTTGACAAGCGTCTCGATCGAATCGAGGAGCTGCCGGCAGCGCTGTGAGGTAATGAATGCGTAGAGTTCCGCCGTCTTCTCGTCGCGCGCTTCGTTGCTTACGCGCAACTTGTGCGTCAGGATAATATGCGCGCGAAGAAGTTCTGCCAGCCAGCGCACGCGCGCCGGGCAGGCGAGAATGACGTGCTCGCGCATGCAAATCTGGTCCTCTCCGTCCGGGTATTTGTTGGTCGAGAGAATTGCATGGTCGGCTTTCTCCGCGATCTGATCCGCGCGCAGCTTCGTGGCGTACTCGGTCTTCCAGTTGCCACGATTCTTCCGATCGTAGACGATTTTGCCGCAAACTTTCCCGTTCTCGACCACCTCATGGATGATGTCGGCCCCCATGGCACCCTTCTCGACTCGCCTGATCCTATCGTCCGGGAACGCCGCTTTCAGCAACTCAAAGAGTTCGATCTCGGCGCCTTCGCCACGCTCCGCGGCCGTCTTATTCTCGTACTTGCGCTTCAAATCATTGAAATCGCTGGTTAGCTTTTGGTGTACCGCAAAGGCCTTAGCCTTCTCGGCGTTGATCGCGTCGTCCTTGGCTTTTTCGAGGATTTCCCGCTGAGACGCGAGGCGCTCATTCAGGGTCATCGCATGTTGCTCCGAGAGCTTCGAGTGCTTGCCCTCCGCCTCTGCAGTCTTCGCCTGGGCGTCTGCGACAGCTTTGTCCTTGGCAGCGGTCTTGTCGCGCACGAGCACTTCGGCGGCCTCGGTCGCCTCTTGACGGATGCGGATGGCTTCGGCCGTTGCGTCCTCTTTCACTTTCGCGACTTCAGCGTCTTTGGCCTTACGAAACGCGTCGAACTGAAGCGCATATTGCTGTTCGAGCTTCGCCGTGATCGCGTGCGTCTGCTCGCGCTCGCGTGCCGCGATCTTGCCGCGGATCTCTGCTAGTCTCTCGGGAGGAATTTCTTGTTCGCACCACGGGCACGTCTCACCGCCGAAGTGCAGATGAGGTGACCGAGGCTTGAGGAACGATGGAGTGGGGGCGGACTGCGGAATCATAAGATTTGTCTCCAAAACAGGAATTTCTGGGTCCTATTTTGTCCTACTTTCTCTCAGAGTCAAGTACAATGTGCCGGAAAACCCCGCGCACGGCTCTGGCCGGATTGCCTGCGAGCGGGTACCACGAGACCCGCCGCGCGCGCGAGTTCGCGCCCGGCAGCAGCGAATGGCGGCTTTCGCCATCGGGCCGCTGGCCCAGCCCGCCGCGAACCGTTTCAAAAAAGCCAACGCGAATCATGTTCCCAACACGAATCCCGAAATCACCCCGTGACAAGCGCTTTTTTCGCGATCTCGATGACTTGATGTATAAACTCGTTTTCATCTCTCCCTTGCCGATCGAGCGCTTGGACCATGCAGCAGCTTTCAAGCGACGCGGCCCCAGGCGAACGATCGATGCCTGCTGACCTTCGCCGCGCTGCCCGCGCGTTGCTTTCCGTTTCCGATAAGACCGGCCTCGCCGGTTTCGGACGCGGCCTTGCCGGCTTTGGCGTTGAGCTTGTATCGACTGGGGGGACGCGAACGGCGCTTGCCGATGCCGGTCTGCAGGTCCGCGATGTCGCCGAACTGACCGGGTTTCCCGAACTCCTGGATGGGAGGGTGAAAACCCTGCACCCAAAAGTCCATGGCGGGCTTCTGGCGATACGGGAGAATCCGGACCATGAGGCGGCGATGCTGGCGCACGGCATCGCGCCGATCGATCTCCTCGCGGTGAACCTTTATCCTTTCGAGGCCATGATCGAGAGGGGCGCTTCTTTCGCCGATTGCATCGAAAACATCGACATCGGCGGCCCGGCGATGATCCGCGCCGCCGCCAAGAATTACAACGATGTCGCGGTCGTCGTGGACCCCGGCGATTATTCTAAAATCCTCGGCGAATTGACGGCGCACGGCGGTTGCACGACCAGGAAATTGCGCCAGGAACTCGCGCAAAAAGCGTTTGCGCGCACCGCCGTCTATGACGCGGCGATCTCGAATTGGCTCGCGGCGGAAATGGGGCTTGCCGCGCCCGCCTATCGCGCGTTCGGCGGCAGGCTTGTATCGCGCTTGCGTTATGGCGAGAACCCGCATCAGACCGCCGCTTTCTATGCGTCGGGAGAGCCACGTCGCGGCGTCGCGATGGCACGCCAGGCGCAGGGCAAGGAACTCTCCTACAATAACGTCAACGATACCGACGCGGCATTCGAGCTCGTCGCGGAGTTCGATCCGGCGCGAACCGCCGCTGTCGCGATTGTCAAGCACGCCAATCCTTGCGGCGCCGCCGAGGCGGCGAATCTTGCCGAGGCCTATGAGCTTGCGCTGCGTTGCGATCCGGTCTCGGCATTTGGCGGCATTGTTGCCTTGAACCGGAAACTCGATGCGAAGGCCGCGGCGCTGATTGTGAAGGTTTTCACCGAAGTCGTTATCGCGCCCGAGGCCGACGATGCGGCCGTCGAAATCGTCGCCGCCAGGAAAAACCTGCGTCTCCTCCTAACCGGCGGCGTGCCCGATCCGCGTGGAACAGGTTGGATCTTTCGTCCGGTCTCGGGCGGTTTTCTTGCTCAAACCCGCGATCGTGCGAGTGTCGACGACATGGATTTGCGCGTCGTCACCAAGCGCGCGCCAAACGAGAGGGAATGGCGCGATCTCAAATTCGCCTTCCGCGTTGCCAAGCATGTGAAGTCGAACGCGATCGTCTACGCCAAGGGCGGCGCGACAGTGGGGATTGGCGCGGGCCAGACGAGCCGCGTCAATTCCGCGAGGATCGCGGCGATGAAAGCCGCCGAGGCCGCCAGGGCCGCGGGGCTTCCCGAAAGCCTCGCCAAGGGATCGGTCGTCGCCTCGGATGCGTTTTTTCCGTTCGCCGACGGCCTGCTTGCCGCCGCCGAGGCGGGCGCGACAGCCATCATTCAACCGGGAGGATCGATGCGCGACGGCGAGCTCGTCAAGGCCGCCGACGGCGCCGGCCTCGCCATGGTGTTTACCGGGGTCCGGCACTTCCGGCATTAACAAAAATTTAATTTGATGTGTGCGGGGCGCCCGTCCCGTTCTTCACCGGTCCGTGACAATTCGTCTCGAAACCGCCGCGATCGCCACGCATTAAGCCTCGCGAAACTTCCAAGCATTAAACAGAACGAATATCCGGAGGTTGGATCGTGCGTATCAGTTTCACCGGCACCCTCGAAGGAGGCCGTGTTCTCTATAACATCGGCAAGATCGAGGCTGCTTCCGCCTGGCATCCCGAAAATAGCGAACCCTTCCAACCCAATTGGCGGGACCTTATTTTGCGCGAGCTCATTCGGAAGGCAGAAGATATCGACGCCGACGCCATCATCGGGGTCGATTACCGAAACGGCGGCGCCGTGCGGATCGACGAGACCGGCGTGAAGCTCAAACGCGTTGTCGCCACCGGCATCGCGGTCAAGGTTTCTTGCGCGGCCTAGACTCCACGTGGCTCGCGGGAACGCGATGGCAATGGTTGAGCCCTCGCCACGGCCAATGTCAATGCGGCGTTGCCGCATCCTGGACCGATCGGCTAAAGGCATCGACCTCGTCGCCAAATTGCTCGCGCGTGAGCGGGTCGACGATGGCAACGGGCGCCGCGACGACGAGGCCCGCCGCGTGACCGGCCGAGGCTGCCGCGCCAGCCGTTGTCTCGACTATTTTATCGCCGAGGCCAACCTTTGAATCGGTCAGGGTCTGGCCGCTCGCGATGCTTCGGCCGATGAGCTCGACAACCCGCGGG
>JBATYB010000532.1:0-3888 GCA_049673825.1 Methylocella sp.
CCACCAGCACCTCGAGTTCGCCGCTGGCCTGCGCCGCCTTCACCACGCCGAAGCTGTAGGAATGGCCGGGCACGCCGATATCGGCCGGATCGTCGCAGGTGACCTGCAGGAACACGCCGGAATTCGGCCCGCCTTTGTAGGCTTGCCCGGTCGAATGCTGAAAGCGCGGTCCGAAGCCGAGGCAGGTTGCGGCATGGGTCTTATCGCGAATGCGCGTGCGCATCGCGGTCAGCGCCCGCGTGTTTGCCTCGTCACGCCGTATGTAGGCCAGCAGCGCCACGTAGTCGCCTGCATGCACGCGGCCAAAATGGCTCTTCAGATAGCCGGACAGGGTGTTGTGCTGGCCAAGCTCGGCTGCGTTGCGTGGATCGGCATAGAGGGCCAGGACGTTCTCGCGGAACACCGGCGCCTCCCTTGGCAGGCTATGAGACTTTTCGTATTCCTCGGTCAGCGCGCGCGTCTTTTTTTTGCTCGCCTCGACATCCGGCTGGTCGAACGGGTCGATGCCGATGATCGCGCCGGCCACGGCGGTAGCGATCTCCCAGCGGAAGAATTCCTGGCCAATGTGCCAGATGTCCTTCACGCGGATCCGGGCGACCGGATGGCCGGACCGCTCCAGCGCCTCGACCGCCTGGCGCTGCGACGGATCGGCCTGGCCCTCCAGCTCGAGGTAGGCGAAGAACCGGTCGCTCCCGTAGCGCTCGGGCGTGGCGAGCGGCTCCCCGGCCAGCGGAATCAGCCCGCGCCCGTGCTTCCCCGTGCTCTCCGCCAGAAGCTGCTCCAGCCAGGCGCCGAGACCGGCGATCCCCGGCGAGGCGATGATCGTCACCTTGTCGCGGCCGAAGCGGGTTGCCGCGACGCCCATCGCGACGCCGAGCTGAACGCCCGGATTCTCCGCCGGCGGCGCGTCCGGACCGCAGGCTCGTTCCATCTGATGCGTCGTCTCAAGCAGACGTCTGACGTCAAGGCCCATGCCCGCGGCCGGCACCAGACCGAACTTCGACAGCACCGAGTAACGGCCGCCGATCGAGGGCACGCCATGAAAGATATGGGCAAAGCGCAGCTGCTTGGCGCGGCGCTCCAGCGAGGATCCGGGATCGGTCACCGCGACGAACTGCTCGCCGGCCTTATCCTTGCCTCGCACCGCGCCGACGCGGTCGAAGAAATATTCCATGAAAATGTTTGGCTCCAGCGTGCTGCCGGATTTGGACGAGACGATGAACAGCGTCTTGCCGAGATCGACCGCCCGGTCAATCGCCTTGATCTGCGCGGGATCGGTGCTGTCCAGCACGTGGAAGCGCGGCCAGCCAGACCGCCGCTCAAATGTCTCGCCCAGCACTTCCGGTCCCAGGCTCGACCCCCCCATCCCCAGCAGGACAACGTCGGTTAGCCCGCGCTGCTTCACCTCCTCCGCGAAGCCGAGCAGACGCTCAACATCGGCCAGCTCTTGCTCGACGACGTGCAGCCAGCCGACCCACTTGTCCTCGTCCGTCCCGGCCCACAGCGACTTGTCCCCGGCCCAAAGCCGCCGTATGCGCCCCTCCTTGCGCCAGACTTCCATCTCCGCATCGAAGGCGGTCTTCATCTCTGGGGAGCCCGGCCAGATCTCTAGGCCGGCGCGATCGCCCTCAAGCAGCGTGCGGCGGCGGCGCTCGATGGCGCCGAACAGCTTGTCGAACGCGTCCGCGAACTGCTGCACGCCGTCCTTGACCAGCTCTTCCGTGACCTCCTTCAGCGAGACGCCGTGCTCCTCCAGCTCGGCGAGCATCGCGCGGGCGCCCGCTACGTCTTGCTCTATGGCGCCGGGCGTCGCTTCACCATGATCGCGGAATGCGTCCATCGTCGCCGGCGGAATGGTGTTCACGGTGTCGCGGCCGATGAGCGCCTCGACATACATCGTGTCCTTGTAGGCCGGATTCTTGGTGCTGGTCGAAGCCCAAAGCAGGCGCTGCGTCTTCGCCCCGGATGCGGCCAGAAGCTGCCAGCGCGGGCCGGAGAACAGCGCTTTGTAGCGAACGTAGGCGAACTTCGCGTTGGCGATCGCCGCCTTGCCGCGCAACCGGTCCGCCACCGGCTCGTCGCCGAGCTCGTCCAGCCGCTTGTCGATGGCGGTGTCGATGCGGCTGACGAAGAAGCTGGCGACGCTGCCGATCTTGGAGACGTCCCCGGCCGCCCGCGCCAGGTCCTCGAGCCCCGAGATATACGCCTCGACCACCTCTTCGTAGACGCTCACGGAGAAGAGCAAGGTGATGTTGATGTTCAGCCCGCGACCGATCAGCTGCCGGATGGCGGGAATGCCGGCTGGGGTCGCCGGCACCTTCACCATCAGATTGGAACGCTCCACCGCCGCCCACAACCGCAGCGCCTCGGCCACCGTGGCTCCGGTATCGTTGGCCAGGTAGGGCGAGCATTCCAAGCTGATATAGCCGTCCCGGCCCTGCGTCTGCTCGTAGACCGGACGCAGCAGGTCGGCGGCGGCACGGATATCGGCGATCGCCAGGTGCTCGTAGATCGCGGAGATGCCGTGGTCGGCCAATCCTTGGAACCGCTTCAGCGCATCCGCGTATTCGTCGGTCTCGCCGATTGCCTTCTCGAAGATCGATGGATTTGAGGTGACGCCCTTCAGCCCGTCGCGCTCGATCAGAGTGCGTAGCTCGCCCTTCTCGATCAGGCTGCGCTTCAGATAGTCCAGCCAGGGCGACTGGCCGCACGCCTCGAGCTGCTTCAGCTTGTTCATGGCGCTTTCTCCTTGGCTTGGGCTACCGCTCGTTGCAGGCGCTTATTTTCTCGGCTGGGAGCCGCTCCGCCTTCGTGTAGGAGCATCGCCTCAACACCGCGTCTGCCGCCGCCGGCTTGGCCGCCCTCGAGCCGCCGTCGGCCGCTTTCATGCTTTTTTTCAGTCGCGGGGCTCGGTTCGACGTCTTTTCCCGCCGCGGAACCGGATGTAGTGCCATTCTGCCGCGCAAAGGCAACGCCGCCCACGAAGAGCGACGCGACCGTGCGGAGCGCCAGAGAAGCGTGAATGGCCATGAAGTTTTTCTTCCGTTCTTGGCAGCCATTTACCAACGTCGAGGCGTGACATTGGTTGCGTCTCGCCCCCCAAAACCCTTCAGGCACGGACTTTAACATATGAGCCTGCGGCCGACGACGGATTGGTCCCCGGCTGCCGATCAACGATGCTGCATGTTCTCTCGAATTTGCTTCAGCCAAGCTTAGAGCCCCGCCGCGCCGCCCAATCGCGCTCGCTTCTATCCCGGTTGAACGGAGAGGACCAGCTTGCCGCTGGTGTGGCCGCCACAATGCCGCGCTCGAAAGCCTGGCGCGCTGGAGCGAGCGGGAACACGGCGGACACGATCGGCTGGATGATGCCGCCATCGATCAGTTCTTTCATCTTGATGAGCGCGCCCGCCGCGTCAAGCTTACCGCCTAGTTTCAAACAAGCAGATCGTCTTCCCCTCGGCCTTAATCTTGGAAACGCTCCGCTCACGGCTTTCCATGGCCTATTCGAGACACCGAAGTCACGGCGGCGCGGGAACGGGGTGCTCCAACGCAGCCTAACGGAAGGACAGCGGTTCATCCTTTAATCATCAAGCGATTCGCCGTGGCGAAGGAACGCCAGATAACCGCTTTGGGATCGCCCTTGAGAACCTCCCAGTGGGGACCATCTCCCTCGCGCCAGAATCGAAGGTCGAATGTTTGCTCTCCAACCCGCATGTCGATAATCTCGATGTCTGGCAACCAATTTGGAAGCGCGGGGTCCACATAAAGCTTGCGGCGCGGAGCATCCGACTGCAACCCAAGAATTGCCTGGAGGAAGGCGAACGCCGAACCGGCGGCCCAGGCTTGCGGCACGTTGGCGCCGAGATATTGCACCGGGAAGTTTGTTGC
>JBATYB010000533.1:0-4876 GCA_049673825.1 Methylocella sp.
TCCATGACGTCGATCGACTCGGTCTTGACGAGCTCCCAGGACCGCGCCTTGAAGGAGTAGGGCTTTGGCAAAAGCGCGCCGACCGGGCAAAGATCGGCGATATTTCCTTGCAGCTCCGACCGCATCGCGGTCTCAAGATAGGTCGTGATCTCCATGTCCTCGCCGCGCCCCGTCGCGCCCATGTCGCCGGTGCCCGCGACTTCCGCCGTGAACCGGACGCAGCGGGTGCAATGGATGCAGCGGTTCATCGAGGTGCGCACCAGCGGCCCGATGTATTTGTCCTCCACGGCACGCTTATTTTCGATGTAGCGCGAGGAATGGAAGCCAAAGGCCATGGCTTGGTCCTGCAGATCGCACTCGCCGCCCTGATCGCAAATCGGGCAATCGAGCGGGTGATTGATGAGCAGGAATTCCATGACTCCTTCGCGGGCCTTTTTCACCATCGGCGATTTGGTTAGCACGACCGGCGGCTCGCCGTTCGGGCCGGGGCGCAGATCCTTGACCGCCACGGCGCAGGACGCCGACGGCTTCGGCGGCCCGCCCTTCACCTCGACCAGGCACATCCGGCAATTGCCGGCGATCGACAGCCGCTCGTGAAAGCAAAACCGCGGGATCTCCGCGCCCGCTTCCTCGCAGGCCTGCAAAAGCGTATATTCGGGCGGAACGTCGATTTCGATGTCGTCCACAATGAGTTTGCTCATGTCATAACCTCAGTGTGGCAGTTCGACGAGATCGAGACGCCGCTCGATGCGGTCCAGCCGCGCGTCGACCCGATCGATGCGGCGGTTGACCCCAGCGATCGGCAATTCCGGGTTGGCGATGGCCACCTCCGTTCTCGCCAGTCTCTCTTCGACCGCCGTCATCCTGATTTTCAATTCGCCAAGATCCTCTATGACGCGATCGGGTTTCGTGCCGAGCCGCCGCAAATGCTTGAAGATAAGGTTATCGGGGGCGTTCACCATCCGATTCCCTATTCCGCCGCGACGCCGAAGTCTTTGACCGGCTCCGGATGCGGACAGGCGGCATATTGGTCGATGCGCCGCTCGATCTCCGGACGGAAATGCCGGATGAGACCCTGCACCGGCCAGGCCGCCGCCTCGCCAAACGCGCAAATCGTGTGGCCCTCTATTTGGGTCGTGACTTCGAGCAGCATGTCGATCTCCCGCTTTTGCGCGCGGCCTTCCGCCATGCGGGAAACGACACGCCAGAGCCAGCCCGTGCCTTCCCGGCAAGGGGTGCATTGCCCACAGCTCTCGTGCTTATAAAAATAGCTAATCCGCGCGATCGCCCGCACGATGTCGGTCGATTTGTCCATCACGATGACGGCCGCCGTGCCGAGCCCGGATTTCAACTTTTGCAAGGTATCGAAATCCATCGCCGCGTCGATGATTTCGTGCGCCGGAACGCAAGGCACCGACGAGCCGCCGGGAATCACCGCAAGCAGATTGTCGAAGCCACCGCGGACGCCCCCGCAATGGCGCTCGATCAATTCGCGGAAGGGAATCGACATCGCCTCTTCCACATTGCACGGCTTATTCACATGGCCGGAGACGCAGAAAAGCTTGGTGCCGGAATTGTTTTTCGCGCCGAAGCTTGCGAACCATGCCGCGCCGCGGCGGAGAATCGCGGGGGCGGCGGCAATCGATTCCACATTGTTGACGGTCGTCGGACAGCCGTAAAGGCCCATGTTGGCGGGGAAAGGCGGCTTCAGCCGGGGCATGCCTTTCTTGCCTTCGAGCGATTCCAAAAGCGCGGTTTCCTCGCCGGCGATATAGGCGCCCGCGCCGTGATGGACATAAATGTCGAACGGCCAGCCGTGGATATTGTTCTTGCCGACGAGCTTCGCCGCATAGGCCTCGGCGATCGCGGCCTCCAAGCGCCGGCCTTCCAAAATATATTCGCCCCGAATATAAACATAGCAGACATGCGCCTGCATCGCGAAGCAGGCGAGCAGGCAGCCCTCGATCAGAAGCTGCGGATCGTTGCGCATGATCTCCCGGTCCTTGCAGGTGCCGGGCTCCGATTCGTCGGCGTTGAGGACGAGATAGGAGGGCCGCGCCGGATCCGGCTTCGGCATGAAGGACCATTTGAGGCCGGTCGGAAAACCGGCGCCGCCGCGCCCGCGCAAGCCCGAGGCCTTCATTTCGCTGATGATCCAGTCCTTGCCCTTGTCGATCAGTTTTTTGGTGTTGTCCCACCCACCGCGCACGCGCGCGCCCTTGAGACGCCAGTCGCCGAATCCATAGAGATTGGTGAAGATGCGATCCTTGTCTTCGAGCATCTCTCTTGACCTTACGATTGGTTCAGATCGGTCGCGCTTAAGGGACCATTGCGGCCATCGGCGCCATAGAGCGAGGTCAATGAAGTAAGCCCGCCCGCGGGTTCCGAAGTGACGCGCCCGGTTTGCGAACCGATCTTCACCGGGCGGCCTGCGGCGAGATCGTCGAGCAATTTCTCGAAATTCCGCGGCGTCAGATCCTCGTAATAATCCTCGTTGATCTGGACCATCGGGGCATTGCAGCAGGCTCCCAGACATTCGACTTCGATCCAGGAGAACGTGCCGTCCGACGTAACTTTTCCTTGCTCGCCAAATCGCCCAAGCAGAATTTCCTTGATCGCGGTGGAGCCGGCGAGCAGGCAAGGCGTCGTGCCGCACATCTGAACATAAAACCTGCCGACCGGCGCGAGATTGAACATCGTGTAGAAAGTAGCGATTTCGAGCACCCGGACCAAAGGCATGCCAAGCTTTTGCGCCACCTTCTCAATCGCGGGTTTCGGCAGCCAATAATTGTTTTGCTTTTGCGCAAGCCACAACAGCGGGATCACGGCGGACGCCTCGCGGCCTTCCGGGTATTTCCGCAAGATTTCCTCGCACTTTGCTTCGTTTTCGCGGGTGAAGGCGAAGGTTTCCGGCTGGTTCTCGGCGAGACGGCGAACGGACATCGATTCAGCTCTTTGGTCGTGGCTAGACGGTACGCCTCGCAGTGCAGGGCGTTTTGAGTCTTCGGAAGGCCGGCGGCGGCATCACCGGTCAATCTCGCCGAAGACGATGTCGAGCGAACCCAAAATCGCGCTAACATCGGCAAGCATCGATTTTCGGCAAAGGAAATCCATCGCAGAAAGATGTGCGAAGCTCGGAGCCCTGATCTTGCAGCGATAGGGCCTATTGGTGCCATCCGAGACAAGATAGACACCGAACTCTCCTTTCGGCGCCTCGACCGCGCAATAGACTTCGCCAGCCGGCACATGGAAGCCTTCGGTGTGAAGCTTGAGGAAATGGATCAAAGCTTCCATCGAACGCTTCATTTCCGCGCGGGAGGGTGGCACGACTTTGCCATCCTTCGCCGCGACCGGCCCCTTGCCATCCGGAGCAGAGAGCTTTTCGGCGCATTGCTTCATGATTTTGACCGACTGGCGCATCTCTTCCATGCGAATGACTTGCCGGTCGTAATTGTCGCCGTGGCGGCCGACCGGAATATCGAATTCCATCTCCTCGTAGCATTCATAGGGCTGCGCCTTGCGCAGATCCCACGGCGCGCCGGAGCCGCGCACCATGACACCGGAAAAGCCCCGGCGCCAGCACTCCTCCAGGCTGACCACGCCGATATCGACATTGCGCTGCTTAAAGATGCGGTTGTCGATGAGCAGGGTCTGCAAATCGTCGCAGACCTTTAAGAAAGGATCGCACCAGGCGGCGATGTCGTCTATCAGCTGTTGGGGCACATCCATATGCACGCCGCTGGGCCGGAAATAATTGGCATGTAGGCGGGCACCGGACGCGCGCTCGTAGAAAACCATGAGCTTCTCGCGTTCCTCGAAGCCCCACAACGGCGGCGTCAAGGCGCCGACGTCCAGCGCCTGCGTCGTGATGCAGAGAAGATGCGACAGAATCCGGCCGATCTCGCAAAACAAAACGCGCAGCAGCTGGCCGCGCCGCGGCACTTCGAGGCCGAGCAATTTCTCGATGGCGAGGCAGAAGGCATGTTCCTGATTCATCGGCGCGACATAATCGAGCCGGTCGAAATAAGGTATATTCTGCAAATAGGTGCGCGCCTCCATCAGCTTTTCGGTGCCGCGATGAAGGAGCCCGATATGCGGATCGACGCGCTCGACGACTTCGCCGTCGAGTTCTAGAACGAGCCGCAAGACGCCGTGCGCCGCCGGATGCTGCGGACCAAAATTGATCGCGAAATTACGGACTGGATTTTCGCTCATGCTATTGGTTTGCCGCTCACGGCGTAGGGCCATTCATTGCGGGTTGCGCTCTACCTTCTCGTCGCCAGGCAACACATAGTCGATCGCGCCCTCCCACGGCGACAGAAAATCGAACGAGCGAAATTCCTGGGGGAGCTGGACAGGCTCGTAGACGACGCGCTTTTGCTGGTCGTCGTAGCGAACCTCGACATAGCCGGTCATCGGAAAATCCTTCCGCAAGGGGTGGCCGTCGAAACCGTAATCGGTCAACAGGCGCCGCAAGTCCGGATGGCCTGAAAAAAGCACGCCGAAAAGATCGTAGGCCTCGCGCTCGAACCAATTGGCGGCGGGATAAAGCCCGGTGAGAGAGGCGACCGGCGTCGCCCCGTCGGTCGCGACCTTGATACGGATGCGGCGGTTGTGCTTTGGGGAGAGAAGATGGGTGACGACATCGAAGCGCTTTTCGCGAACCGGATAATCGACGGCGGTGAGATCGGTGAAGGACACGAAGAGACAGCTTGGATCGTCGCGGAGATAGGTCACCGTCTCGATCACCCGGCCGGGCTCGACCGTCAAGGTCAATTCACCATGGGCGGCCGAAATCCCGCCGATGGCGCCGGGCAGAGCCGCCGCTATCGCCTCGCCCAATTGTTGCAGGCTGCTGTCCATCACGATTCTATCC
>JBATYB010000534.1:0-1887 GCA_049673825.1 Methylocella sp.
CCCTCAAATCCGGGGCGGGCGACGTTGGCGTCTCCGAAGGTCGTGTTCACGCCGGTGACAAGGCCGGCATAGATGTCAACGAGAGGGTCGACATGCGAGATCGTCATGATGCCGGTATCCACTAACGGGATCCCGAAATTGAAGATATAGGAATGCGAGTAGAGGTAATTGGTGGTCGGGTCGATCGTCTCGGCGCCTTCCAAGGTGACCCATTGACCGGCCTTGATGTCGATGCCGCCGGAAAACAGCCAAGGTGTATGCGCGGTTACCCAGGCCTCGACGGGAGTGAATTGGTTCAGCTCATTGATCCAATAATCTCCCTCGCCGAGATAATGCGTGTAGCGCGCGTCCGACCCGTACATCAACTGCAGCTTGAAGCCGAAGTCGTAATCGGTCGCCTTGGGATCGAGCGGCCGCGTCGCGGTCAACAGGATCTGATTGAGCAGCGGCGTGTTAGCCTTGTCGGTGAACAAATGCCCGAAATTCAATCCGTCGGGGGGATTGTCCCCATTTAGCGTAACGCCGGCCTCCACCGTGCCCCCGATGGTGAATGTGTCCCACCAATTAGGTGGCGGCGGCGTGGGGGCGGGCTCGGCGGCGCGGGCATAGCCGCCGGCGAGGCCGAGGAACGTGCCGGCGCAGAGGGCTGGCCCGAGGAGGGATTTTGGCGGACGAAGCATTTACGTATCTCCCGGCAGAGCAATTGGTCGTCGCGCAGCGTGCGCCGCAATTTTTTTTTTGCAATATCTCTCGCGTTTCCGCGCGCGTTTCTTTCGCCGTCCGATGCACATATGCCACAGTTTGCGCAAAAAGCTGGCACGCTAGCCGCCTTCAAGCACGCTAGGGGGCATTTTTACTCGAGGCGGTTTGGCGCCTTCGCGCTCCTGAAAGCGCCGCGATCTGGAATCAAAACGCCAATGCCTTCGCCTCATTAACGCCGGGCAGCGTCGCGATTTCGGCGAGCACCTTTTCCGGGACCGGGGCGTCCACCTCGACGAGCGCGATCGCGGAGCCGCCCTCGCGGTCGCGACCGAGCGCGAATGTCGCGATATTGATCGCGGCATTGCCGAGAAGGCTCGCGAACCGGCCGATGAAACCCGGTTTGTCTTCATTGCTGACGTAAATCATCACGGGCGCGACCAGCGCGTCGACCTTGATCCCGTTGATCGCAACGATGCGTGGCTTTCCGTCGTGAAAAACGGTGCCGGAGACCGAGCGCTCGCGGTCTTGCGTTGCGACCGTGAGGGTGACGAGCGATTGGTAATCGGCGTCGGCGGCGCGGGTTACTTCGTCGATCGCGATCCCCCTCTCCTTGGCCACGCCCGGCGCGGAAACGATGTTGACGTCCGCGAGCAGCGGCCGCAAAAGCCCGGCGATCGCCGATGCGGTCAACGCTTTCGTGTTCAATTGCGCCAGCTCGCCCTCATAGGTGATCGCCACCCTTTTAATCCCGCTATCGACGAACTGCCCGGCAAACGAACCGAGACGGCCGGCGAGCGCGATGAAGGGCTTGAGTTTGGGGGCTTCCTCGGCAGTGATCGAGGGAAAGTTGATCGCGTTCGCGATCGCGCCGCGAATCAGATAATCCGACATTTGCGCGGCGACCTGTAGCGCGACGTTTTCTTGCGCCTCGCCGGTCGAAGCGCCAAGATGCGGCGTGCAGACGGCGTTCGGATGGCCGAAAAGCGGATTTTCCGTTGCGGGCTCTCTCACGAACACGTCGAAAGCCGCGCCCGCCACATGGCCGCTATCGAGAAGCGCGCGCAGGGCCCGTTCGTCGGCGAGCCCGCCGCGCGCGCAATTGACGATCCGCACGCCCTTCTTGGTCTTGGCGAGATTTTCCGCCGACAGAATGTTCTTCGTCTGCGGCGTCAGCGGCGTATGCAG
>JBATYB010000535.1:0-1862 GCA_049673825.1 Methylocella sp.
GAGTATGCGTACCTTCCGCTTCTCGTTCATCGTGACGGTTCGCTCACTCTCCATAAACTAATGGCAGAAAACGCAGAATTCTTCGTTTCTGTTTTACGTGACGTGTACAGGAAAGCGACTCAGCTGCCGGAGGAGCCGGATGAACCGACAAAAGAAAATCAGGATCGTGCTCGGGCGGGCTATCAACTCCTGAGGTCATTCAAGTTGGTTCCCGGACTAAGCGGCGACGCTCTCGACACCGCGGTCCTGCGCGCTTGGATTGTAGAGCTTCGACGTCTTGGTTCGGAGGAAGATCGCTTAGTGATAACCGAGCAGCACATCGGCCACGTACTTGCGCATGCACCGCTCGACCCAGGCGACGCCGTGTGGCCACATCGCGGCGTAAGAGGCATTCTCGAAGCACTTGATAGCGAGCAAATTGAGCGGGGCATCGTTATCGAGCGCATCAACATGCGCGGTGCCCACTGGAAGGCCATCTACGAGGGAGGCGAGCAGGAACGCGAATTAGCTAAGCAGTACCGTTCATGGGCAAATGCGACTCTAGCATGGTCGCGGACTTCGGCGTTGCTTGAAAAGGTCGCAGAGTGGTGGGAACGAGATGCCGACGCTGAGGACGTTCGCGCACGCCAAGATAAACTGCGCGAATAAGCGATGCGCGGAGCGAAGCAAATGATTGCCCGGAATTGGCGCAACGTAGACCAAATGCGAATCGACCCCCCAATGAAACACAGTTGATCTTGGCCACGCTATGAGCCTTTCCCTTCCCACCTCATTCGAGCAGTCCCGCTCCTGGTGGCGGGCATTCTGGCGCAAGGCCGCCTTGATCCTGCCCAAGGGTCTTTACGCGCGGGCGCTTCTCATCGTCATCGTGCCGATGGTGATCCTGCAATGCGTGCTCACCTATGTCTTCATGGAGCGGCATTGGCAGCTCGTCACGAAGCGCCTTTCCACCGCCTTGACCCAGGATATCGCGGCGATCGTCGAGCTTCATAAATCCTACCCGGGCCGGACGAACGACGCGGTCCTCGCCCAGATCGCCCAGCAGCGGATGAAAATCGACATGGAGTTCCTGCCGGGCGGCGAGCTGCCGGCCGCGCTGCCGAAACCTTTCTTCTCGATCCTCGATGCCGCGTTGTCGCACGAGATCCGGCGCCAAATCGGCAAACCCTTCTGGCTCGATACGGTCGGGCGCTCGGATTTCATCGAGATCAGGGTCAAGCTCGACGACTCGATCCTGCGTCTCGTCGCCCTGCGCGGCGCCGCCTATGCGTCCAATTCCCAGATTTTCCTATTGTGGATGATCGGCACCTCGTTCGTCTTGATCGTGGCGGCGATCGCCTTTCTCCGCAACCAGATCAAGCCGATCCTTTTGCTTGCGGGCGCGGCGGAAGCGTTCGGCAAGGGGCGCGATCTTGAATTTTATCCGCGCGGCGCGCGGGAGGTGCGCCAAGCGGGCCAAGCCTTCATCGAGATGAAGCGGCGGATCGAACGCGCCTTCGAGCAGCGCACCGCGATGCTGAATGGGGTGAGCCACGATCTGCGCACGATTCTGACGAGGTTCAAGCTTTCGCTCGCCTTGATGGGCGAGACCGAAGAGACGCGTGACTTGCAAAAAGACATCGAGGAAATGCAGCGCATGCTCGAGGCTTATCTTGCCTTCGCGCGGGGCGATGCCGGGGAGAGCGCGGCGCATATCGACATCGAGGAGTTTTTGGAGGATTTGCGACTCGACGCCGAGCGGGCCGGGTTCGATGCGAAGGTCTCGTTTTCGGGCGATCCGCTGGTCACCGTGCGGCCCGATGCGTTCAAGCGCTGCCTTGCCAATCTCATTGGCAATGCGCAAAGCCACGCGAGCCGGATTT
>JBATYB010000536.1:0-2337 GCA_049673825.1 Methylocella sp.
CGGCCGGGCAAAGCGGAACCAGCGTGCAAGGGCCTGACCGGGTGTGAAACTCGGTCGAGATATTCCGGTGCGGCTTTGCGTGCGAAAGGAGCGCCGTGAACGCCACCTGCGGATAGTTCCAGACGCGCGTGCCGATCCCCGCCTTGGTTCGCGCGGGTGACATGCGGCCGTCGGCGGCGGCGGCGAGCCTTGCCGTGACGCGCCGCCCGCCGGCGAGACTGGCGCGGACCGCATCCTCGCCGAAGCTTATGTCGCCGATCATGCCTTCGTGCAAAACGAGGTTTGGGGTCCCCGCCGCGATTCCGGCAAGGCCCTCGACGAGCACATTGTTCTCGACATTCTCGCCGAAGGCGGCAAGGCCGATCTCGCTCGCGGCAAACGAAACGGAGGGCACCGGAAACCGCGCTCCGGTCGCGTCGATCATGGCGATCCGGGCGAGCGGCGCGGTCTTGCCGCGAAAATGCGGCCAGACGCCAAGCGCCTTATAAAAGCGCAGCGAGGCCTCGAAAAGCGCGACGGTCCGCCCATTGGCGCTTGTATCGACATGGCCAACGCAGACGACCGAAAATCCCGCCTGCGCGAGGGCAAGCGCCGCGGAAAGACCGGCAGCGCCGGCGCCAGCAACGAGAATGTCGGCTTGTGTATCGGCAGTTGAGAGAGACATCGGCCACCTTTGCCAGCCAATGTAGCCCGGCGCCGAGCTTTTGGCGAGTTGGCGGCGTGCGTGGCCACCTTCTGCGGCGTCGCGGTCGAACGCGGCGCGAAAGGGTTAGCGATCGCGGCGGTCAGGGTCGGCGGCAGGCTTTCGCAGGCGCGTCCGTCATTTTGGGAAAAAGCCGGGGCAGTGGTGGTTTCCTGATGGGTACCAGTTTCGGGAGCCGCCCGCTTTTGACCCCAAGCGGTCATGGGCCGTTAGGCTTCGGCTTCATGCGCTCGCCTCGAATCCCGGTTTTTTCCTGCGCACGCGGGCGACGCCGGAGCCGATGTGATAGGCAACCCCGCATTGTCACAGCTCCATGCGCCGTCGTTATCGCCTTGGGAGCTCCGGGTGCAAATCGGTCACACAAACTGGGTTCGCCTCGTTTTTGACGGCTTTGCCTGTGAGGTGAGTGAACTCCTTCATTGAGCACGAGCCGTCTATCCTCTTCCTTGCGCATGGGATAGAAACCGCCACCATTTTTGCCTCTGCCTTCATTTCAGCCTCTGCCTTGTCTTCTTGTCGCATCGTCTCCGGTGATTGTGCGGCAAAGACAGCATTGACGAATAGCTGATTGTCTGACTCCTTACGAACTTCGAAGATGAGGGCGCCCCCCGGCGGCATGTCGTCAACGGGATATTTAGAGACTTGCCAGTGCAGGTTGAGGAGGCCTGCGACGTTGGCGATGTTGGTATCGTGGCCAATATAGGCAATGAACTTTTTGTCGCGCTCTGTCTCTGTCGGGTCTCGCCCGTATTCGACGGCGTAGGCGATATGGTATAGCAGGTTATCACCTTGCCGCTGGGCGACGTAGCTTGCGCGCCGCTGGACCTTGTCGAATACACCAGTGTGAATTTTAAGGATGTCCAACGTAGTGTCCAACATATCGGCTGGGGTCACACGCCCAAAGCCGAAGTCTTGGCCGCTAAACCCTTGCGCGTATTCAAGCATCAGAGTTTCCGCAAAGGACTGAGCGTCGCCTAACCCACCTTTGACTTTTACCGAAACGTGCTGCGGATCGGGATTAATATTCGGGTTCGGCTCAATCCAGGAGCGGAGATCTTGCAGTTCACAGGTCTGCGGGGGGAGATGTTCACTTTCGCACAATTTACTCGAACAGCACTGGAGGATATTTTGTGTTTTGGCCAGTTGCGGCTTTAATTTTCGCTTGAGGTCATCCAGGTTGCCGACGGAACGGTGCACTTCTTTCGGGTCGAGAGAACACTTCGGGAGGATCTTCTCAGCCTGTGTTGGATGAAAGAGCGGGTCAGGGTGGTTGTGGTCCACTTTGATAGGAAACGTGCAAGGTCGAGGCGGCTTGCCAGCCGCCAAACCAACTACTAAGGCTGCCGCGGTGGCGCGTGTACGCTCATCGAAATCTGCCCAGATGAAGACATCGTCTTTCGGACATTGGCCGGGAGTAAATATCTTGTCGTTGAGATATTTTCTATAGTACTCGCCCATCAATTTGATCAAAGTTGCACCTTTGCGGGTGAGCTCGCCACTCTTGACACCCCAGTCTGGCCATTGTGGATCCGGCGAGCGCCGCCATTGGTTCAGGTCATCTGTGTTTTGAAGGGGCGACCGCACCCCATGCCGGCTCAACATCACAAAGCGCACCAGCTCACCCCGGGGGGCAT
>JBATYB010000537.1:0-4184 GCA_049673825.1 Methylocella sp.
ATCGTCGAGGCGATGAAGGGCGCGGCGCGTTAGGGCGGCCTTCCGCTCAGGATCAGCGCGGCAGCCTTGCGATGAGTTTTTCGTAAAGCGGGTTTTCCGCCGAAAACACATAGTCTTGCGCCGCGACGCAGACATGGGTCGCGCCTTGCGCGATCAGCCAATCGGCGAGCGGCGCGGCCTTGTCCTTCGGGCAGTTCAAGATCAGGCGTCCATCGGCGGCATGGACGCGCGCGCGGGCGGAAAACGCCGCCTTCGCCTCCGCGAGCAAATCGTCGTCCAACTTCAAAATGAAAGCCGAGACCTCGCGCGTGGTGCGCGCCTCCTCTTCCGCCGCGATGCGCGAGAGAATGATGCGGGCGGTTTCGCGGGGGCCAAAACTCCAATCGGCGCCAACCGCCGCCACGAGATTGGCCTGCGAGCGCAAAATCGTGCCGTCGTCGAGAATTTTGAGCGCATTGGCGGCAAGCGTCGCGCCGGTCGTCGTGATATCGACGATGAGCTCGGCCTTGCCCGCCGCCGGTGCGCCCTCGGTCGCGCCAAGGCTCTCGACGATGCGGTAATCGGCGACATGCCGCGCGGCGAAAAAGCGCCGGGTCAGATGGACATATTTGGTCGCGACGCGCATCCGCTCCCCGCGCCGCGCCCGGAATGCCGCCGCGACATCCTCCAGATCCGCCATGGTTTTCACGTCGATCCACGCGCGGGGCACGGCGACCACCACATCGGCGCGGCCGAAGCCGAGCGGCGCCAAAAGTTCGACTTTCGCTTCCGAATCGGCGATGGTTTCGCGAACGAGGTCCTCGCCGGTGACGCCGAGATGCACATGGCCCGCGGCCAATTGCGCGACAATGTCGGCGGCGGAAAGAAACGCGATCTCGACATTCTCCATGCCGGCCAAACTTCCGCGATAGTCGCGCGAACCGTGCACGAGCTCGAGCCCGGCGCGGGCGAAAAAAGCCGCGGCGTTTTCCTGCAGCCGCCCTTTGGAGGGAACCGCGAGCACGAGAGGTTTTTTGGCGTCGCGTAAACTCATGGCGCCACCCGTTCCACGCTGAGGCGGCCGATCCAGATCGCGGCGCCGACGGCGGCAATGGGTTTGTCCGCGCCAAGCGTTTGGGGAAGCTGGTCGTAGCGCCCGCCGGCGGCGACAGGTTCTCCCGCGCCTTGCTCATGCGCCTCGAAAACAAAACCCGTGTAATAGTCGAGATTGCCGGTGAAGCGCGCGGCAAAATGGAGTCTTGCGGCATCGAGCCCCTGCGCGGCGATAAACCCAAGCCGTTTGTCGAAACTGTCGAGCGCGGCGGAGAGATCGAGGTTCGCCCCGGCGGCAAGCGCGCGCAACTGCGCGGAAGCCTGATCGGGACTGCCCTCCACGCCCAAGAATTGTTCGATGACCGCGCGCTTTTCGGCGGAAAATCCCGAGCCCGCCTTGAGCGCCGCCTGTTCGAGGAAACGATCGGCGATCTCTCCTGGGCTGCGGCCACCCGCCGGGGCTACGCCCGCGATCGAGAGAAGATCCTCGACGAGCGCGCGCGCGCCTTGCTTGTCGGCGCCTTCGAGAACGGCGAGCACGCCGGAATGGTCGGTGCCGTGCAAGCCCGGGCTTAGGATCGTGTCGAGGGATTTGCCTTGACCGTGGCCGCGCGCGATGCGGCGGCGCCAGTGGGGCGGGAGATCGAGCGCTTCGAGAAGCCGGGAAAACAGCCCGGCGTCGCCGATCCGCACAATGAGGCGCGAAGGGGCGGCCTGGCGTTGATTGGCGGCGCCCGCCGCTTCGAGCGCGAGGGCGAGGATTTCCGCGTCCGCCGCCTCCCGGTTGGCGCGGCCAAAACTCTCAATTCCGGCTTGCGTGAATTCGCTTGGGCGGCCTGGAAGAAACCGGAAAACAGGCCCGCAATAGGAGAAGCGTGCTCTCTCTCCAGCACGCTCCGTGGCGAGATAGGCGACCAGGACAGGAATCGTATATTCCGGGCGCAGGCAATAGTCGGCGCCGGAAAGATCGCTTGTGAGATAAAGCTGGCCTCGCAGATCCTCGCCGGAATTGAAGAAGATCGAAGCCGGCTGCAGGATTGGCGGTTCGAGGCGCGCGTATCCGGCGCCGGTGAGATGGGCGATGACCGCTTCCGCACGCTGATCGACAAAAGACAAAGCCCTGCCCCGGAAAGCTCTTGGAAGTTCGCCTTTTTTAGCAAGGCGAGCCATGTTGCGCGATAGGTTTTGAGAAAAATAGGGCGAACGTAAGCGAACGTAAGCGAACGCGCGCCCAGTTGCTTGGGCAAGAGTCTTCCGGCGAGCCACCAACCGAGCAAGGCGAGGCTATCGCGCGGATTATACCAAGTCTTGATGATGATGACCGATAAGCCCAGTCTCTTGTTCCGATCGACATAATTTTCCAGGGCATGCCGATGGCTTGTTGCAGGTGAAGCGAAAAGGGTCGAGGATGTCGTCGTAAGATTTGAAGACCCGGTTCGTCCCTCGGCGAGCCGAGGAGCCGGTTGTCGCACATGAACCGCCGGAGATCCTGAGCCTGGCGAAGGATCGACCGGGCTCGGCGCGGGCGATTTCGGCGGCAGCGGCGCGAGGGTGGTGGCGTCCGGCACGGGAAGCTTCGCCGCGACTTGCCGTCCCCCCGGATCTAGTCCGGGGGCTGATCAAGAAGAAAGAGCCCGGCGCCTTTTCCCTCCATGGGACAGTCTTCGATGCAATAGAATTCATCCAACATCGTCTTGTGCAGGCGCGCGACGATCCCGTTCGTCCGCGGGCTCTTCGCCTTGGTCCTGGAAGGGTCAATATTCTCACCGCGAGATAGAGCTCGCATTCATGATGCGCGGGATTGCCGCGATATTCGGTGCCGCGATCGGTCAGCGCAGGCAAGAGCTCAACCTCCTTTTCGTCGAAGAAGGGCACGACCCGGCCGTTCGGGAGATCGGCCGCGGTGATCGGCGTCTTGCGATCCCCGGGTCGCGACTTTGCCGCGCCCAGTGACAGGCTTCGGTTTCGCAAACGCCACCTTCGCATAGGTGTCGACGCAGCTCCGCAGATAGATGCGGCCAATCCCTTTCCTGTTGCCGGCGTAGAAGGTGTCCTGCGCGCCGCAATAGCCCGGGCATTCGCGCTCGAACTCAGCCCGTGCGCCTTCTTTTCGGTTTTGGCCTTCGCCAAGGCGATGACCTGCGCCGCGGTCAGGGGCAGGCCGGTTCAATGAAATTGACGTTCGGAGCCAGGTTATTCTTGATAATCTGTTCAGCCTTTGCGTTCCCGTTGGCGACATCATCGGCAAAAATATCGGTCCTGTACTCCCTGGTCGAAGCTTCCGTCAGCGCGGCATTCGGGGATTGTCCCGTGTCACGGATGTCGATCGAAACGACGGTGGACAGCCCGGGGCGGAGGGGGCGCTTCAGGATCTCGTCCTTCCGCAAGGCGATGCGCACGGGCACGCGCTCGACGATATGAATGAAATTGCCGGTGGCGTTGTCCGGGGGCAGCAAGGCGAACACGCTGCCTGTGCCGGGCACCAGCCCCTCCACGGTTCCATGATAGGTGTAGCTCTCCCCGTAGAGATCGGCGGTGACCAGCGCCGGCTGGCCCGGCCGTACCCAATGCAGCCTGCTCTCCCACAAATTCGCCTCGACCCAGAGATGGTCCAACGGAACGATCGTCATCACCTGGTCGCCTGGCCGGACGCGATCTCCGACTTGCGCCCTACGCTTTGCTATGTAGCCTGAAACGGGCGCCCGGATCCGTTGCCGCGCGAATTCGATATAGGCGTCGATAAATTTATTCCTGGCCACCTCTATGTCAGGATGATTTATTCTGCTGGTGCCGCCCACCCGCGCTTCGATGGATTGGAGTTCGGCCCTGGCCTCCTTCAAGTCGGCGTCGAGGGACGCCCCCTGGTCCTCGGCATTTTGCAGGACCTGCTTGGACACCGAACCGCTCGGGAGCGCCTGCCGGTAGCGGACGATATCGTGGCGCACCTTATCGAGCAGAGCCGTGCGAGAGACAATTTTTTGGCACATCTGCTGGTGCGTCGCGAACAGCGCGCCGACCGCGCGCACCGCGCGCCCCAGCTCGCCTTCGGCCTGGCCGAGAGCGGCCCTGGCGCGCTGCGCGTCGAGACGGATGAGCAGGTCACCCTTTTTCACATTTTGGGTTTCCTCATAAAGGACCTGGACGACGATGCC
>JBATYB010000538.1:0-6568 GCA_049673825.1 Methylocella sp.
AGGCCATGTCCTTGAAGCCGATCTTTTGTCGAAGGCGAGCAGGCGCGGCGCGGGCTTGCGCGATGAAAGCGCCGGTCTCGTCGTTACCAATCCGCCTTTTCTCGATCCGGGCTTGGCGCGGCTTTCGCCGGACCCTCGAAAGCGGCGCGCGCATGTCATGCCAATCGAGGGCGCGCTTGCCGCCTGGATCGTGGCGTCGCTGGCGTTGGTTGCGCCAGGCGGATTATTTATTCTGATCCATCGTCCGGACGCCTTGCCGCTTATCCTGCAAACCCTGGCGGGGCGCGCCGGCGGTATCGCGGTCCTGCCGGTTTATCCGCGGCGCGAGACCGAGGCAGGGCGCATTCTCGTTCGCGCGAAAAAAGACAGCCGCGCGCCGCTCGCGATCGCGCCGCCGCTCGTGCTTCACGATGGGGAGGGTTTCACCGAAGCCGCCGACGCCATCCATAGAGGCGCGGCAATGATCGCATGGTGACCCGCAAGTGAGTTGCGTAACCCGTTGCACGAGTGCCTTCGTTCACACGAAGACACTCGATGCCCTTCAAAGCAAGCCGCGCAACCCCTACATCGCGTGGTGCTCGTGGTGATGGTGATGGTGGTGATGGTGATGGTGATGGTGGTGCATTCTCATCTTATCGTCCATCTTCGTCTTCCCCTTGTGCGCATACCCATGGTGATAGGCTTTTTGGATTAGGCCATCTGTCTCGGCAGCCCTTTGGGTTCTCTGGACCGCAATGACCGTGTTCGCCACGCCGGCGAGAGGCGCCGCAAGGGTCAGACTTGCGAACCCGAGAGTTGAGGCCAGAATTGCCGCCGCGGCAAATCCGAATTTGGCTGGTACCCGCATTTTGGATTCTCCCTAAAAGTCGCGAGGACGCAAGATTGAATAGCCATTTGCTTTCGTTCCCGGCGGCGTCGCCGCATGGTCACAAAACGTGATGTAAAGCTCTTTTTTATTTACAACACTATTGCAAACAGCTCCTTGAACATGCTCGATATGGCCCCCGTGGTCAAGCCGTCTTTTTGTTCCAAAGCCGTGCCGGCATTGGATTATCGAGAGAAAGGCCCGGCCACCTGCGGCGGCTTTTCTCTCGCGGTATGTCTTAAGGTTACTTCTTCGCCCTAGCTCACCACCAATAAAATGGAAGCCAAAAATAATATCTGTGCCATCCGTGCCAACGATGCCATCTGTGCCAACGGTGCCAACGGTGCCATCTGTGCCAATAATGATATCTATGCCAATAATGGCGACGGTGCCAGTAATGGCGATGGTGCCAGTAATGGCGATGGTTCCAGTAATGGCGACGGTGCCAATAATGGCGACGGTGCCAATACCTTCGATAGTAATAGGCCTTTTCGACGGAGGCTTTGGGGGCTGGTGTTGCCAGGGTCCGCACAGTCGGCGCCCCGGTAAGTAGGGCCGCCGCCGGTGCCGCGTTCCCGGCACTGATGAAGATCCCGCCATAGGCGGTCAAGGCCGCAACGGCCGCTATTCTCAAAAGCTTCATTTTCCCTCTTTCGGTATAAGATTTTTGGGTCGCTAAAATCGCCGCCCCCCGCATGTCCCACTGGGCTGCACCTTATGATACTGACGTTTCCCTTCGTACTCGCGCGGGGCGGCCTTGACAAGATAGGCGCCGGCAAGCCATTGCCCAGACCCGTTGGCGGAAATATCGCCCGCGCTAGCATACGGGGTTCGCCCCTCCGCCGGCTGGGGCTCCTGGCGCGCAATAGCGCCATCGAAAGTGCTCCGCCGATGGATTGGGCCAAATCATGCCGAACGCACGCTTGGCAATCGAAACAACTTCCGGTTCGCCCGGCCCGGCGCGCTCCTTCCAGGACCTGATTTTAACCTTGCAAAAATTCTGGGCCGGGCAGGGCTGCGTAATCCTCCAGCCCTATGACCTCGAAATGGGCGCGGGCACGTTCCATCCGGCCACGGCGCTGCGCGCGCTCGGCCCGCGCCCCTGGAAGGCCGCCTACTTGCAGCCCTCGCGCCGCCCCAAGGATGGGCGTTACGGCGAAAACCCGAACCGGTTGCAGCATTTCTATCAGTTCCAGGTGATCTTGAAACCTTCGCCGGATGATCTCCAGGCGCTTTATTTGGCCTCGCTCGAAGCGATCGGCGTCGATGTGCATCGCCATGACATTCGCTTCGTCGAGGACGATTGGGAAAGCCCGACCCTTGGCGCCTGGGGGCTCGGCTGGGAATGCTGGTGCGACGGCATGGAGGTCTCGCAGTTCACCTATTTTCAGCAGGTCGCGGGAATTGAGTGCGCGCCGGTGTCGGGCGAACTGACCTACGGGCTGGAGCGCCTCGCGATGTATGTGCAAGGCGTCGAGAATGTCTACGAGCTCAATTTCAACGGCCGCGAAGGGCCTGAGAAGGTCACTTATGGCGACGTCTTCAAGCAGGCCGAGGTGGAGTATTCACTCTATAATTTCGAAGCCGCGAATGTCGAGGCCTTGTTCCGGCATTTTAAGGATGCCGAAGTCTCATGCCGCGCGCTCCTCGCCCGCAAAGACGATGGCGCGCGCCATCTGATGGTGCTGCCAGCCTATGATCAATGCATCAAGGCGTCGCATATTTTCAACCTTCTTGACGCGCGCGGGGTCATCTCGGTGACCGAGCGGCAAAGCTATATTTTTCGCGTGCGAGACCTCGCCAAGGCTTGCGGAACCGCGTGGGTCAAGACCCAAGGCGGCGGGGCTTGAGGTCGCGGTCGAACCCCCGATCGCGTCCCCGGCATCGGCGCAGACAGCGCCAGACCACGTCGAGGAACACCGTGTCGTCACGATTGGCGTTGTCCAAGTCCGCGATTCAGACTTCGCCATCCGCGATCCATAAATGCCGCGCCTTACGAAGGGACGGTTGCCGCGAGCGTCAGTCGCACCAAAATGTTTCACGTGAACCATTTCGATGCGATCGAGCAAAGGGCGCTGGGTGCCGGAAAAGATCGCACCGGGACGCCGCGGCCCCGGCGCACTGGCCGTGCGCCCAGCGTAATAGGGATAGCATCCGACACCCTAATTAGTAGTACCAGTAGGGACCGTAGTATCCATAATAGGGGTAGTACCCGTAATAGCCGCCCGTTGCCAGCGCGAACGGAACCGTCGCCAAGCCAAGGGCAGCGCCCGCAACCGCCGCGCCCGGGTTCCAACCATAATACCTGTGATAGTATCTGTGATGGCGCCAGCCGTAGTGTCTATAATGATGCCGATAGCGATAAGCGACCGGCTCGATCCGTGTTTGCGGGGGCGCTATGACATTCGAGCTCGCCACGCTCATAGGACCGGCTGAAGCGGTCGCGGTAAGCCCGAGCATGGCGGCTCCGGAGACAATGGAAATTCTTTTCGGATCCATGACACACCTCCTTTTGGGTTATGCAACACCTCCCGTGAGGTCCTGCAACACCTCCTCTGAAGCTCGGCAAACGCCTGTCTGGCTTCTCTGGTTCCCTTCCGTCGAAAATCGTTGAAGCCATACCCGATTTCCCGGTGGCGGATTTTCCTCTTTGGCAAGCTCCGTCTATAGAGGACAGCTCTTGCCGCGCCACCCAAGTCGCCGCGCCGCGAGCCCGATTGAAACGCCACGATGGCCGACCTTTTGCTCGAGCTTTTCTCCGAGGAAATCCCCGCCCGCATGCAGGCGCGGGCGGCCGAGGATCTCCGCCGCCTCGTCACCGGAGCCTTGCGCGAGCGCGGCCTTTCGCACGAGGGCGCCGCGAGTTTCGCGACCCCCCGGCGGCTCGTCCTGCACATAGCTGGTCTGCCGGCGCGCCAGCCCGATACGCGCGAGGAAAAGCGCGGGCCGCGGGTTGGCGCGCCCGATGCCGCGGTGCAAGGCTTTTTGAAAAGCGCGGGTCTTACATCGCTCGCGGAAGCCAAAATTCAAAGGGCTTCCAAAAAAGGCGAATTCTATGTCGCCGTCAGGGAGCAAAAGGGAAGGGAGACGATCGAGGTCTTGGCCGAGGTCTTGCCCGCCGCGATACAAGGCTTTCCATGGCCGAAATCCATGCGCTGGGGCGAGGCCTCGGCGCGGACCGGCTCGCTGCGCTGGGTGCGTCCGATGCACGCGATCCTCGCCACATTCGGCCCGGAGACCGAAGCGACCGAAGTGGTGCCTTTCGCCGTCGATGGCGTCGCCGCCGGCAATTTCACCTTCGGCCACCGGTTCATGGCGCCCGGCAAAATCAAGGTGCGCCGTTTCGGCGATTACGTGGCAGCGCTGGAAAAAGCCAAAGTCGTGCTCGACCCCGCAAGACGGCGCGACATCATCCTTTATGACGCGCGCGACCTTGCCCTGGCGCAAGGGCTCGAACTCGTCGAGGACGAAGCGCTCTTGCACGAGGTCGCGGGGCTGGTCGAATGGCCGGTGGTGCTGACCGGCGAATTCGACGCCGCTTTTCTCGACATCCCGCCGGAAGTCGTCAGGACAACGATCCGCGTCAACCAAAAATGTTTCGTGTTGAAGGACCCCTCCAGCGGACGCCTCAGCCATAAATTCGTGCTGGTGGCGAACATCGAGGCAGCCGATGGCGGCGCGGCGATCGCCGCCGGCAATGGGCGGGTCGTGCAAGCGCGGCTTTCCGACGCCAAGTTTTTTTGGCAGACCGACCTCAAAATTAAGCTCGATGACAGATTGGCCAAGCTCGATACCATCATCTTTCACGAGAAGCTTGGAACTCAGGGAGAGCGCGCCAATAGACTGGAAGGCCTTGCCCGCGAGATTGCCCGTAACATTGGCGCCGATAGTAACCTTGCCGCACGAGCGGCGCGTCTCGCCAAGGCCGATCTGACCTCGGAAATGGTCGGCGAATTTCCCGAATTGCAGGGGGTGATGGGGCGCTATTACGCACTCGCGCAGGGCGAGCACAAAAGCATCGCCGAGGCGATCGAGGATCACTACAAGCCGCAGGGCCCAAGCGATCGCGTGCCGCGCGCGCCGGTCGCGATCAGCGTCGCGCTCGCCGACAAGCTCGACACGCTGGCCGGCTTCTTTGCGATTGGCGAAAAGCCGACCGGCAGCAAGGACCCGTACGGTTTACGCCGCGCGGCGCTCGGCGTCATTGCGCTGATCCTCGAAAACAAGCTGCGTTTTCGGTTGCGCTGGCTTTTCGACAACGCCTTCGAGCAGGCCGCTTACCCGAAGGAGAGCGAGCCGGAATTGCTGTTCGACGAACTCATGAGCTTTTTCGGCGATCGACTCAAGGTCTATTTGCGCGAGCGTGGCACGCGCCACGATCTTATCGACGCGGTGTTTGCCTTGCCGGGACAAGACGATCTCTTGGTATTCGTATCCCGCGTCGAAGCACTTCAGCATTTCCTCGATACGGAAGACGGCAAGAATCTTCTCGCGGGCTATCGGCGCGCCGCCAATATTGTGTGCGCCGAGGAAAAGAACGATGGGCAGGGCGCCTTCGGCGGCGCCTGCGATCCTTCGCTTCTTCAAGAGCTCGCCGAGAAACAACTTTGGAGCGTCATTCAAAGCGTTAGCGCGGATACGCGGCATCATTTGGCGCTCGCCGAGGCGCGTATCGGCCGGCCCGAACATGCGCAACAGACGCCTTTTGAAGATGCGATGGAATGCTTGTCCTCGCTGCGGCCGCCGGTCGATGATTTTTTTGAACATGTGACGGTGAACGCCGAAGATCCACAGCTGCGGCTCAATCGCCTGCGGCTCCTAAACGAATTGCGCAGCGCGATGCACGGCGTCGCCGATTTTTCCAAGATCGCGGGATAAGCGCGAAGGTAGATTCCAGCGCGTGAATTTCGCGTCGTAGCTTAGCCTTATCGTTAATGGGTTCGCATCCAAGCGCGCCGGCTCCGCCTTGCCAGGAGAACGGAAAGGACGCAGGATGAAGCTGCGACCGGCGGCTATCTCGAGATTGCCGGTCGAACTCTGAATTCGAGAAGAAATTTCTCAATCGGCGGCAAGCTTGAAAAGGAGAAAACCATGGAGCGTCGCGAATTCCTAGCCGCGTTGGCAACCGCTGCGACGGTTTCGTCCACCTCGCAGGTGTTTGCTCAGACTGGCGGCGGGAGCCCTCAGAAGGTCAATGTCGCGCTTTGGGTCAGGCTCGAAGCCAAGCCTGGAAAAGAAGAGGCGGTCGCCGAGTTCTTGCGCCAGGGCAAGGCATTGGCCGAGGCCGAACCGGCGACGATTGCTTGGTTTGGCGTTCGTCTCGGCCCCTCAACCTTCGCCATTTTCGACGCGTTTCCCGATGAAGCCGGCCGCCAAGCGCATTTGGCCGGGAAAGTGGCCGCCGCGTTGATCGCGAAAGCTGGAGACTTGCTGGCCGAACCGCCTGCGATCCAAAAGGCCGACGTTCTGGCTTCCAAGTTGCCCGGCTAGCGCTCTTCACGCGATTGGCGCAGCCCGGCGTTAATCGAACTCCACGATGAGGCCGAGCCTGGAACTCGGCCACGATCGCTCGCAAAATCCGCGGGACCTCCTCGACGTCAATTTCGGGACCGTCACCGGGCGGATCCCAGTTAAACCCTCGCACCCGTGAAGGTTAAGCCCGCCCGCAGCCTGGACCGGCGCAAGCTCGCCCTCGTCCGCGCT
>JBATYB010000539.1:0-9349 GCA_049673825.1 Methylocella sp.
TCCGGTGCGGCCCGCCGAGGACGGCCGCGCTGGTAAAATAATAGACCATCTGGAAAAGGATGCGCGAGAGATTGATCGAATTCACCCCGCAGAGATTAAGTTCGTCGCCCAACGTCCTATGATTGAACATATTTTTGACGCAAGCTTGCGCGTCGTCGAATGTGCCTTCAAGCGCGATTGCGTGAATGTTGCCGGCCTCGGCCGTCGTCATTTGGCGGCGCTGCACCTCCGATACGCGCCCATGCGGATAAAGGATGAAGACATCGACTTGGGGCAGACCCCGAAAGGCCTCGATGGCGGCGGCCCCGGTATCGCCCGAGGTTGCGCCAATGAGGGTCGCCCGTTCGCCCCGCACGTTCAGAACATGGCCGATGAGCTTGGCGAGGAGCTGCATCGCGAGGTCCTTGAAGGCGAGAGTTGGTCCGTGAAACAATTCGAGCACAAAGAGATTGGAATCGAGCTGCGCCAAGGGGGCGATGGCCTTGTGCCGGAAATCCGCGTAGGCGGCCTCGATCATGCCTCGCAAGGCGCCCGCCTCGATCTCGCCCGCCACGAACGGCACCAGGATAGCTTGCGCGACCTCCTCGTAGGATCTGCCCGCAAAGCCGGCCATCGCGGCTTGTGAGAGCTGTGGATAGGCTTGCGGCAGGTAAAGGCCGCCGTCCGGCGCAAGGCCGGCGAGCAGCATCTGAGTAAATGAAACCGGCGGCGCCGCGCCGCGCGTTGAAATGTATTTCACGTGGAAACCCGCGCCTCCGCCGGCCGGATGAATCCGGCTATTCGTTCAATATCATTGGTTTTAATAAAGCACCGAGCATGGCCAGGCTCGCGGCGCCGGCCGCCGCGGCGACGAGACGTTCGCGCCGGTACATCGGCGTTGGTGGAGATCCCAGCCGGCTCATCGCGCGATTTTCAAGTCGCGGCGCTCACAATGGCCGGTTGAGCACGCCCGGACCAAGCTTGGGGATGGTCACGGCATAGAACAAAAGGACGACGCAACCGGTCGCGATGGCGATCACAACGTCGCGCCGACGCCGGGTTTTTTGCTGCTCGCGAGTCACTACGAGACCTTGCAATTCGCCGTTTGTCCGCATGCCATCACCATGGAATGTTCAAAGCTAAAATCGCAACAAACCGCTCGCCGGCGATCGCGGCGAAAAGCAGGAAAAGATAGAGGATCGAAAAGCCAAACAGCTGCCACGCGCATCGATCGGCTTTCGTGCCGATCCGGTTATAATAGACTCGCGCCGAAAATAGCAGCATGAGCGCGCCGAGGGCGAGAGCGATCATCCCATAGGCCAAGGAGGCAAAGCCGATGAGCCAAGGCGACAGGCCGAGCGGAGCGAGAAGGAGAGTGTAGAAGAGGATATCGCGGCGCGTGCGATCGGCTCCCTTCACGTTGGGGAGCATCGGAACCCCAGCGCGGCCGTATTCCTCGGCCTTCACGAGGGCGAGCGCCCAGAAATGCGGCGGAGTCCAAACGAAGATAATGGCGAAAAGCGCGATGCTCGCGAGGCTTATTTCGCCCGTGGCCGCGGCATAGCCGACGATCGGCGGCAAGGCTCCGGCGGCGCCTCCGATCACGATATTTTGCGGGGTCAAGCGCTTGAGCCACATCGTGTAGACGGCGACGTAGAAAAAGATGGTGAAGCTGAGAAGCGCGGCGGCGAGCCAATTGGCGACGATGCCTAGGGCAAACACCGAAAGGACGGATAGGACCAAGCCAAAACCGAGCGCGTCCCCTTTATTCATCCTGCCCGCCGGAATCGGACGATTTTGCGTCCGCCGCATCAGCGCGTCAATATCGGCGTCATACCACATGTTGAGGGCGCCCGACGCGCCCGCCCCGGCCGCAATGGCGAGCAGCGAGGCGAATCCAATCGCCGGGTTGACATGCGAAGGCGCGATCAAAACTCCGGTGAGCGCTGTGAAGATCACCAGCGACATGACGCGCGGTTTGAGCAGCGCCAAATAATCGGCAGGACTCGCGGCCGGATGGGCATGCTTTTCATGATGGTGCGCTGCCGTCGCGGGCAATATGGATCTCCTCGAGTTCGGCTTGCCATGGCCGCTCCGCGGTGGCCACGTCATTGGCCGCGAAACGGCCTGGCGCGGGATCTGTCGCGGCGCATTTCTTCCTCGTTCCGGCGAGCCACGCCGCATAGCTTTCCTCGCTCACGCCAGGAAAAGCAATCGGCAAATTGGAATGGTCCTTGCCGCAAAGCTTGGAACATTGACCATATCGGAACATTGACCATGATAGATGCCCTCGCGTTCGGCCTTGAACGAGGTTCGTTCATCCGGCCGGGAACAGCGTCGATTCTGATGCCGAAGGACGGGATGGTGACCGAATGGATCACATCCGCGCCGCCGTCACTTCGACGCGGCCAATTTTTCCTGCCGGCACAACCGCTTCGTTCGCCGCGGAGAGCTGGGGATGTCGCCCGGCTTCAGGTCCGCGCCGCGTATCATCCCGGAATCGCATTCGAGGCCGCTGGAGATGAGCAAATCCGGAACCGGCAGGCAGATCGCCGGGATGATCGAAAACCAGATCCAGTTACGGAAAAACTCGATCTTGTCCGCGATTGGCGCGGCGTCTACTTGGAAACCGATTTGTCCCGGCACGGGATCCCCGTCCGCATGAACCACACCTGGCAAACGCGTCGCCGCAAAAAGCCCGTGCCGAAGGTTTCGATTGAGTCGCGCGGCCGGCCGGGCAAACCTCAAAAAGCCACCCTCGCGCCGCGGCCGATACGGTGCGCCTATCACTGCGTCCTCAATCTTTTGAGGCGGAGGGTCAATTGGTTCAAAACCACAAATGCCTATCGCGCGCAACCGGCCGCGTTGCGGCATAAACGCGCGTTGAAAGCGCTGCTTGGAAAGGCCGCGGAGACGGCCATGGGCTTTAGGGGACGGAATCGGCGCCGACGCGCCGCATCGATATACCAGCTGCTTAAACACGCGAGACACGCCGGAACTCAGAATTGGGAAAGGTATCGCCGGGGCCCACGACGCACCCTTGTTATAATAACATTAGAGACAATTAGATACCGTCATAATTGCTTTTGCTTGCTGCGCATCTGCCGGGTACTGGCCGGTTTTGATTGTCCGTTTTTTGGATTTGAACCCAAGCCTGAAGACGGGGGTTTAAATCCAAACAACTGACAATGAAGTCCTCAAGCCGTCACCGTTCTTTCCCGCTAAGTTTGACAATGTATTGTTGTTTCCTTATCTTCGTCTCCGTCGTTCACGGGACGCCAACAGCGAATCATTCATTCCCTGCAATTTAGTTAACGCGGACCACTAGCCGCCTGCCGCCAGTTTTTTGGCGACCTTGCGCTTGATAGCCAGCGCGCCGCGCGAAAGCCCGGCGTCGCTCGCCTTCAACAAAAAAGCATCGAGGCCGCCGCGATGTTCGACCGTGCGCAGCGCCGAGGTGCTCACGCGCATCCGGACTTTGCGCTGCAACACATCGGATATCAACGTCACGTTGCAGAGGTTCGGCAAAAACCGCGTCCGCGTTTTGTGGTTCGAATGGCTGACCAGATTTCCGGTCTGCACGGCCTTGCCGGTCAATTTACAACGGCGGGGCATTCGCTTTTCCTCGGCTTTGTTCGGCCGATCGGATGACTCGTACCCGGCCGGGACGAAACGGCCGGCGGGCGAGTCTTCCGTTGCGCGGGACGGGACGCGATGTCTCTTAGGCTATAGTCCGGGCGGGGTCAAGGCCAGGCGACGGAAAACCCGGTGAGCTAGGGGGAAGAAGCGCGTGACAATCCAGTATAGTGCTGAATCTTGGTGATCCACTGATTCGATTTGCGGACGACGGCGATGACTTATCTGCGGTTGCGCGGCCAGTGCTTCGTTGTTGGCGCCATTGTCTTGTTGTTGTTGCGGGGCTCCTCGCTGTCCGCACGCTAACCGGCCCCCTGATTGGAGCGCCATGATGGCTGGTTCCCGATGATCCCCGGCGCTCGCATCGCCGCGGCGATTGAAGTTGTGGAAGAAATCGAAGCCCGCAAAAGGCCCGCCGCCGATGCGCTGAGGGATTGGGGTCTCTCGCACCGGTTCGCGGGCTCGAAAGACCGGGCCGCGATCGCCTCGCTTGTCTTCGACGCGCAGCGCAAGCGCGCTTCCTCCGCGTTTATCATGGGCGGCGAAACGCCCCGCGCGAGCGTGCTTGGCGCCTTGCGTCAGGTGCGGGATATGAGCGCCGGCGCGCTGGCGGCGCTCTGCTCGGGCGAGGGGCATGCGCCACCCCCGCTCAACGAAGAAGAAGCAGAACGGCTCTCGGCCGGGGACCTGACCGGGGCGCCAAGTTTTGTCGCGGGCGATTTTCCCGCGTGGCTGGAGCCTTCGTTGGCCGCGGTCTTCGGGCCGGCGGTTGTCGCGGAGATGAGCGCGCTTGCCGCGCGCGCACCCGTCGATCTGCGCGTCAACACATTAAAATCGACGCGCGAGAAAATGCTCGCGAGTCTCGCGCATCTGCGCCCGGCTCCCACGCCGTATTCCCCTTTGGGGTTGCGTTTGCCTCCGGCGCCGGACGGGCGCGGCCCGGCCCTTGCGGCCGAGCCCGCCTACCTCAAAGGCCTCGCCGAAATTCAGGACGAAGGCTCGCAGCTCGCCGCGCTTCTTGCCCTCGCAAAACCAGGCGAGCAGGTGCTCGATCTTTGCGCGGGCGCGGGCGGCAAAACCTTGGCGCTTGCCGCGTCGATGCAAAACAAGGGTCAGATCCACGCGACCGACCGCGATGGGGCACGACTCCTGCGGAGCATCGCCCGACTCGAACGCGCCGGGGTGCGTAACGTTCAGTTGCATCCGCCGCGCGGGAAAAACAATGGGCTCGGCGGTCTCGAAGGGCGCTGCGATCTTGTTTTCGTCGATGCGCCATGCACCGGCGCGGGCACCTGGCGGCGCAATCCGGACGCCAAATGGCGGATAAGACCGGGCGCCCTGGCGATCCGCATCGCGGAGCAGGACCGGGCATTGGAAGAGGCCGCCCGTTTCGTCACGCCGCGCGGCCGGATTCTTTATGCGACTTGTTCGGTTCTGCGCGAGGAAAACGAAGACAGGCTCGCGGCGTTTCTTGGCTCTCATGGGGACTATAAGAGCGTTCCGGCGCGGGAGCTGGCGGCGATGGCGCGGATGCGTGGCCTTGGGCCTTTCGCTTCGCGCTTTGGTTTTGGTCTGCGTCTCACTCCGCTGACGAGCGGCACCGATGCCTTCTTCATCGCCATGCTCACGCGTGGCTAGGGCACGATCGTTTCATGCGAGCGGGAATTTCGAATAGTGCGTCTGTGCCGCGTCGCACGCCTCATCCGTCACCAAGGCATAAGGGCAATGACGCCGCGGCGGTTCCTTGTAGGCGCCACCGGCAGCCCTCATGATTTGCCGGTTGCCCCGAAACGGCTCGGCCAGAAATTCGCCGCCGAACGTCCCAATCAGCTCTGGCTCACCGACATAACTTATGGCCAAACCGAGGAGGGATGGCTCTATCTCGCCGCCGTGATCGATCTCTTCACCAGAAAGATCGTCGGCTGGGCGATACGCGATCACCTGCGGGCGGACCTGGCCATCGCGGCCCTCGCCATGGCCATAAAGCGGCACAAGCCGCCGCAAGGCCTGATTCATCATTCCGATCGCGGCAGCCAATATGCCGCCGCCGCCTACCGCAAGCTCCTCACTGCCGCCGGCATGACCCAATCGATGAGCCGGAAGGGAAATTGCTTACGACAATGCTCCAATGGAAAGCTGCTGTGGCACTCTCAAAACGGAACTCATGCATCAGGCGCGCGAGCCAACCGGTGATGCTGCGCGGCATGACTTGTTCGCCTACCTCGAAGGATACTACAATCGTCAACGTCTCCGTTCCGCTATCGGGTATATCACCCCCGAGCAGGCAGGGCGCCAAGCCGCTTAATCCGGGGTCCACCAAATCGGGGGAAGGTCGTCGGCGGCGTACGGCCAAATTCGCTGCGCAACGGCCAGGGAATTTTTGGCGGCACAACCGGGAATTGTTTGACAGTCCGTTACGAAATCAAGGATTTACGCGGCGCCCAAAGAACCCAAAACGGCCGCGAAATCGATTATGCGAGGCCAGATTGACAATGCCGCTCGAACCCATAAAAACCTCGAGTGTCTCGGAACACTCGGAAATCACCATCGGCGTGGCTCCCAATTGATCGCCATCAATTTGCGTCGCAACTTCGCGCCGGGATCGCAATTCGACAAGCCGGACAGGCATTCTTCTTATAAGGGTCGCGTCGTTCAACCTTCCGCCGATAAGCCCTATGCCAAGCTTAATTAAGGAAACAAAGCCGACGTCGGAAACGGCTATAAGCTTTAGTCCTGGGCGAATCGCGCTTGTCTCACGATCGAGAACGAAACGTCCTCCGTAATATTTTGACTTTGTGACAATTATTAATTTAGCTAAAAATATCTCGTCGCCAGTGTTCACCTCAATATCATCTCCTTTGTAACAAATGACAAGTCTTAACGCCGCATATACATAGGCAAGCCTACCAATACGTTGCTTCAATGGCTTACTGACCGTTTTGACAACTTCGGCGTCGAAACCGGCCGAGGCCATCAGCGTAAAGGGCCGCTCATTCGCCAATCCAATGTGCAGATGTCCTATGCGCCCACCGAGGAAAATATCCACCAAGCCAGATACGCTGGTCGGCAATGCGAGTTCGTGGCGGAGAATATTAGCCGAGCCTTGCGGAATAACCCCGAGCAGCGGTCGCGGATATGATCTCTTCAGCAACCCCCTCACCGCTTCGTTGACGGACCCATCCCCCCCTGCGATCAAGATCGCTTGCGCGACAATTGTTCGAGCAATTTCACAAATGTGTCCAGGACCGTGCGATTCCATGACCTCGACATGACGTTTAGGGCCCTGAAGCTTTTGGGCGATGAGATTGATCACGTCCCTCTTATGCTTTCGCGAAACCCGGTTCACGACAATGACAATTCGTCCCGAAAGCTCTCCTGAACGGGTCTCGAAGCCCGGTTCCGTACCGGCCGTCGCATAATTAATCTGGGTCATTTCAAGCCGTCACAAAATCGAGGCCACACTTTAGATCACGAGATCACGGAAGCAAATTTCCGTCCAAGCTTATGCCGTCTGACCGGCCGCGTTTGTTAATGAATACACGCTCGTCCGCGGCACGGTGCAAAATACCGACCTAACAGTCAAAAAGTCCTTCCGGTTGCTGGTTGGAAAGCCAGCACAGTCGATATCCGGATGGCGCGAAAACGGCGCGGGTGGCCGCCGATCCGTTGGGCGGAGGGATGGGCGGCGAGCCACGGATTCCGGCGAAGGATCGACCCAACTGGGACTTCGGCAAGACGACGATCAACAGCCTGATGATTTCGGTGATCTGGAACGGCACGGGCGTTCCGTTGATCTCGACGCTGCTGCCTCCTGAGCTCTCGTCGAACGGGGCGGGAGCTCAAGTCCGGCATCCGCCTGTTCATGCGCCTGTTTTAGGGCGGAACCCAAACCAGGGGCGTAAGGGACCCGGCGAAAGGGACGAAGAGAAGCGGCCAAATCAGGCGCATGAAGAGCCTTCCCGCAACGCTCTTTCGATTCCTATTCGACAACTATCTTATAGCGCTCCCCGCGTCGCAAGGGCTCGCCGCGGGCGAGCTCGTTGATGAGCAGGAAGGTGTCGAGCGCGCGCTCCGGAACGGCCATCCGCGCGGCGAGCGTCCCGGCGGTTTCGCCGGCCTTGGCCACGGCGATTGCGAGGCGCAAAGGCCGCACGGCTTTGACCTCATCCGCCGAGACGTGATGAAAGGAATCGATCGACGCCTGGAAGCGTTGCTTGGCCTCCTCCGTCAGCACGCGCGTGGCGAAAATCAGCCGGTACACGCGATCTTGGTCGAACCGGATCACCGCGAGGCGGAATTTCCATTCGCCGGCGCTTGCGGTGGCGGTCACCGCGGGCATGGCGTTGATTTCGGCCGGTTCGATCGAGCTGTCGATCAGGCCGTCGATCCAGCCGGTGGCCATATAGGCCGCAAGCGGCGTCGCCGATGGCACGTTGACGCTGTCGAGGCGCAAGGCTTCGGCGCCGCCGGCCTTGATGCCGAGAAGGGCCTGGGATGCGTTTTCGAGAATAAACCCTTCGGGAGCGAGAAAGGCAAAACCGAGCCGCCCGTGCAAAAACTTGCGGCCGCGGATCGCCCCTTCGGCGGGATCGTCGCCAAAGGTCATGCCGTCGATCGCGGCGAGATAGGACGCCCGGCCGGTCGTGCCGATGCCCGGGGCGCCGATCTGGCGCGCGGCGTTGACTGCCCGCGCGACCCGGTCGGGGGTCGAAGGATGCGTCGCGAGAATGTCCGGCTTGCCGGCGCTCGCATATTGACCCATAAGCGAGCTACGCAGCGCCGCCGAGCGCCCGAGCGCATTAAGGAAGCGGGCGGCGCCGTAGGGATCGTACCCGGCCTTCGCGGCGACCCTGATGCCGATCTGATCGGCTTCGAGTTCCTGCTGGCGGGAAAAGCTCGCGATCGTGCGTTGCGACAGGGCCTCGACCTCCTGACTCTTCTGCTTGCTTTGGACCACGCTCGCCGCCTGGCTGATCACCGCGGCGCGTTTTTCCTCTTCCTCGCGCTGCATGGCGTGTCTGGCGGTGATGTGGCCGATCTCATGGGCCATCACGGCGGCGACTTCCGAGGCATCGTTGGCGAGGGCCAAGAGGCCCCGCGTCACATAGAGCTCGCCGGGCGGCAGCGCGAAGGCGTTCACGATCGGCGAATTCAGGATCGTGACCTTATAAGGATCGCTTGCGCGTTCGTCCGCGTTGGCGAGCTTGACGAGGATTTCGTTGAGATAGGCCTCGGCTGGGGGGTATTTGTACTCGCCGTCGAACAAGGCGATCATGCGCCGGTGCTCCGCCGCAGTTTTGGCGTCGATCGCGGGCGCGCGGGGCGGCGGCACCGGCACCGCCGCGTTGAATGGGGTGCTGTCTTGCGGCTCCATCGCGGCGCAGGCGGAAAGAAAAAGAAGAAGCGCGATGACCCCCGCGCCCGGCAGTCGCGCGCCGGGCCCTGGCCCGGAACCGTTTTTCGTTCGCCTGAAACCGGCGATGTTGGCGGAAACCCCCATTCGCGCTGGCGCCTTATCTTGGTGCACGGGAGCCTGCGGCCGTGTCTTGCCCTTGCCCGGCCGCCTCCAGCTCGTCCGGGTCCGAGATCTCGATTTGCGGTCCAAAGCGGGTATCGAGAAGTCCTCGCACGCGGACGGTTTGGCCGGTCAAGCCCGCCAGACTTGAATAAGCCGCTGCGAATGTCTTGCGGTTGCGCGGCAAGATCGCGACCGAAAAATCCCAGCCATGGCGTG
>JBATYB010000540.1:0-12826 GCA_049673825.1 Methylocella sp.
GCCTATAAGCTGCGCGATCGCCCCGAAGATCTTGTGCGCACGCAACCTCCTTCGCTATCGACCCAGGGCGAGACCGGCGCCGGCGGCAAGATCGTCGACCGCATCGGCGCCGGCACGGCGACACCCGGGTCTGCGCCAGCCGTGGCTGGTGTGCCTTCGTCAACCGCCGATCGCAGCGATGCCGCCAAAAGCAGTTCCGGACCCGCCAATCCCCCCATCCCCGTCGCCCGCCGCGCCGCGCTTCTCGTGGAGGCTCCAGAAGAAAAATCTAAGGTGAAAACCTATCTTGGCACGGTCGTCTGGCGGGTCGATAATGTCAGCACTGGACCGGATGAGCCGCTCAGCTCGGCGGTTCGCGCCGACATCGACATACCTGACGAAAAGCTGCAAGTGGCGATTACGATTCAAAAAAATTTCGACGGCACATTGCCGGCTTCGCATACCATGACGCTGATGTTTGCCGTGCCGCAAGACAGCCCCTTGGGCAATATCAAGCAGATCAGCGTGTTGCAGATGCGCCGCGAAGATTCCCCGTCAGGCGAGCCGCTGAAGGGGATTACGGTCCCGGTCACGGAGAATTCCTTCCTCGTCGGTCTCAGCCGCGGCGACGCGGAGGCATTCAATCTCGATCTTCTGCGATCACGCCAATGGTTGGATGTTCCGATGGTTCTCGCCAATGGCCATATCGCGAAATTGACCTTCGAAAAAGGACCCTCGGGGCAGCGCGCCCTGGATGACGCTATGGCGTCCTGGCAGGCGCGATAGTCCGAAATAATCCACCCTCTGGCGGCGCCGGGCCGGCCCGGCGGTGGGCCGGCCGCACATCCGATATGGGCAACGTCCGCGGCGATCCACGCACGCTCCCCCCGCTGGCCCCGGTTTGACTCTGTCTCTCTCACAATATCTTGCGATAGACGCGGCCGGACATGCCAGGACGTTTGAGCCGCGTGAAGGTTGCCTGGTCAACGCCAAGCCGGCCAGCCATCAAGGCATTCCCGCCGTCTGAAGCCCGGCGAGCAATTCTAATTGGGCCGCCGCCGGCGTGAAGCACGTTGTTATCTTTTCTCCGGCTTTGCCGGTTTCAGCCGCGCGCCGGGTCCGTCATCAAGGAATTCCGCACCGGCCTTTTCGAGCGCGATGCGCATCAGTTTTCGGGTTGAGAAATTTGACGCTGTTATTTATGCAAGGCCACAAAAAGAGCGGCTTCCGCCTGTAGGGGTTTGTGATCGACAAGCCAAAACCGCCCGTTGTTTCGTATATAATTTTGACTAGTTGGTCACAAGTGAATACTGCTGTGAAGAACTCATATAGAGCAACTTCGGAGTTTTTTCTGCCTACCATCCATGAAACTGAAACCCGCCCGGTCATGCCCGGCCGATACTACAGCTCAGCGGGCTTGTTAGCGCCCTTCTTACCATGGTCATCCTTCACGATCTGTTCACACAGACTGGGATTCAGGATTATTTGTAGAAGCTGTTCTAGATGTATGGAGAATTTACATGCCTCTCATGAATGTAGTCATCGCCTTGATCGTGGTCGGGGTGCTCCTTTGGCTCGTCAACACCTATATCCCGATGGACGCGAAGATCAACCGCATCCTCAATATCGTGGTCGTCATTGCCGTGGTGATATGGCTGCTGCAAGCTTTCGGGTTGCTGGGCGCGCTAAAAGGCATTCGTATCGGCCGCTGACGCAGATATGGGCGACAACATTATAACGGTCACAACAAAGGCCAAGACTCGAAGAGCTACTTTCAACGTCCGCTTCCTCCATGTGATTGGTTGAGCAGAACTTTGACAGCAATGTTTTGACACCCGCATTTTGTTTTTCGAAAGATGGACACCCCGCACGCGCGGCGCGCGCGCGGGCTTCACGTTGTCGGCGACGGCACGCGCGGATCGGCGAGCGCGGCGCGCAGTAGCTCAATCTGGGTTTCCACCGGGCTCGGCGGCAGGCTCTCCTTGCCGCGCGCGTCGCGCGACTTATAGATCAGAAGATCGAGATGGATAATGCGCGCCTGCAGGCGAAGCGATATCCCGATGAGGTCGCGCAGACGCGGCGGCAAGCGGACGAGAACATCCTTGTCGGACACGATGCCCTGCTCGGACAAAGGGATCCTGCGTTTTTCGGCGGTGGCCTCGGCGCGGCTCAGCTCGCCTTCGTTGACGGCGCGCTGGAGGAGCAGCCAGGAGGCGACCTGCATGAGCCTTGTCGTCAAACGCATGCTTTCGACCGCATAGGCGACCGCCGCCGCGCGCGGCAACAGCTTCGCCTCCTCGCGGCCATCGCCGTCGAGGTAGGCGCCCGCCCGGCTCACCAGATCCATTCCCTCCTGGAAAAGAACCATGAATTGCTCGGACGCCGCCAGCTTCTCGCCGAAGGAAACGGTCTTATCCTCTCTAAAGATCGGCGTTTGAACCATCACGCGCCTTTTTGCCCGAGCCCGGCCGAAGTGGACTTGCCGGACAGCAGAGCCTGGGGGCGGCCATATTTTTCACGTCATAGGCCAATTCGCCGTCCGGCGGGAGTTAAGCTTTCATTAGGCTTAATACAGGGTTTACGCTGGCAAGAAAGACGACGGGCCGGCTTGAATTGGACCCGCGCGGCGGGACCGCTTGAGCCGGTTTCTTAGTTGGAAGCCCGGCCCGCTCCCGTTCCCTTCCGTCACGCCGCCCAAGGCGCCGTCCGCTGCTATTGCCGCGGGCGGAGCTGACCAAGGGTTGCGCCAAGCGAAGCTGGCTGGAATGGCCAGCGGAGGGATGTGGTCAACGCGGAAGCTTTGCCGATCACGTCCACGGCCGTCGCGATCGCGCGGCGCCGGTCGCGTTATATCAGGAGATGACCAGCTTGAAAGAGAATAAGGCTGGCTCTCTTAATGCGACAAATCCTGAGCGGCAGCAAATTGGAACGGTCACCCTGCGCGCATGGTTACCTGCAACCGGAATCGGTCCAGGCCGTCGCGGATTACCTCACATCCGGAAAACCCCAAATTGGGTCGCCTCGACCGGCGCATTGAGGGCGGCGGAAATCGAAAGCGCAAGCACCATCCGGGTTTCGGCCGGATCGATGATGCCGTCGTCCCAAATCCGCGCGCTCGCATAGTAGGGATGCGCCTGGCGCTCGAACCGCTCACGGACCGGCGCCTTGAACGTTTCCTCCTCCCCGGCGGAAAAAAATTGTCCGGCGGCCTCCAGTTTGTCGCGGCGCACTTGCGCCAGCACATTGGCGGCCTGCTCGCCGCCCATCACCGAGATGCGGGCATTCGGCCACGTAAAGAGAAAACGCGGGCCGAAGGCACGCCCGCACATCCCGTAATTGCCCGCTCCGAAGCTGCCGCCGATGATGATGGTGAATTTTGGCACGTTCGCGCATGCCACCGCGGAAACGAGCTTGGCGCCGTCCTTGGCGATGCCTTGCGCCTCGTATTTCTGGCCGACCATGAAGCCGGTGACGTTTTGCAGAAACACGAGCGGGATTTTGCGCCACGCGCAAAGTTCAATGAAATGCGTGCCCTTGAGCGCCGATTCCGAAAACAGGATTCCATTGTTGGCGAGGATGCCCACGGGATAACCGAAGATGTGCGCGAATCCGCAGACGAGGGTCGTTCCATAGAGCGCCTTGAACTCGTCGAACACGCTGCCGTCGATGATGCGCGCAACGATTTCACGCACGTCATAAGCCTCGCGCGGATCGGCGGGGACGATGCCGTATATTTCTTGCGCATCGTAAAGCGGTTCGGCGGGCTCGCGCGGCGCGACACAAGGCTGCTTGACGCGCTTGAGAGTGGCGAGGATTTGGCGCGCGCGCAACAGCGCGTGCGGGTCGCTCGACGCATAATGATTGACGACGCCCGAGACACGCGAATGGACCTCGGCGCCGCCCAGATCCTCCGCCGAGACGATTTCGCCGGTCGCCGCCTTGACGAGCGGCGGACCCGCCAAAAAGATGGTGCCCTGTCCCGCCACGATAACCGCCTCGTCGCTCATCGCCGGGACATAGGCGCCACCCGCCGTGCAGCTTCCCATCACCACCGCGATTTGCGGGATGCCCGCCGCCGACATCCTCGCCTGATTGTAAAAGATGCGGCCGAAATGGTCGCGATCGGGAAAGACTTCGTCCTGGCTTGGCAGATAAGCGCCGCCGCTATCGACGAGATAGATGCACGGCAGATGGTTTTCCCGCGCGATTTCCTGCGCGCGCAGATGTTTCTTGACGGTCAGCGGATAATAGGTGCCGCCCTTGACAGTTGCGTCATTGGCGATGACGACGCATTCCTGGGCGCCTATGCGCCCAATGCCCGATATCAATCCCGCCGCCGGAACGGCTCCCGCATAGACCTCGTATCCGGCGAACTGGGAAAATTCCAGAAACGGCGTGCCCGGATCGATGAGCGCCGCGACGCGATCGCGCGGCAAGAGTTTTCCGCGCGCGATGTGCCGCGCGCGTGCCTTGTCTCCGCCGCCTTGCATGATAAGCGCCGCTTTGGAGCGCAAGTCCTCGACTAGAGCCTCCATCGCGGCTTTGTTCGCGGCAAAGTTTTTGCTATCCGCCGCGACGGCGGTTTTCAGAACATTCATCGCCTTAATTTCCGTCAAACAGCTCGCGCCCGATCAACATCCGCCTTATCTCGCTCGTCCCGGCGCCGATCTCATAGAGTTTGGCATCGCGTAGAAGCCGCCCCGCCGGGTAATCGTTGATATAGCCGTTGCCGCCGAGAAGCTGGATCGCGTCAAGCGCCGTCCTTGTCGCGCGCTCCGCCGCGAAAAGCAGGGCGCCCGCCGCATCCTTGCGCGAGGTGTGGCCGTTATCGCACGCGCGGGCCACCGCATGAACATAAGCCCGGCAGGCATTGAGCCTTGTATGCATGTCGGCGAGCTTGCCTTGGACGAGCTCGAATTCGCCGATCGCCTGGCCGAACTGCTTGCGCTCACGGACATAAGGCAGACAAATATCGAGACATGCCTGCATGATGCCGAGCGGGCCCGCCGCGAGCACGACGCGTTCGTAATCGAGGCCCGACATCAGAACATGGACCCCCTCGCCTGCCTCGCCCAGCACGTTTTCTTCCGGCACTTCGCAATCCTCGAAGACAAGCTCGCACGTGGGCGACCCACGCATGCCGAGCTTGTCGAGCTTTTGTCCCACGTAAAACCCTTTAAATCCGCTCTCGATCAAAAAAGCCGTGATGCCATGCGGGCCGGCATTCGGATCGGTCTTGGCATAGACTACGAGGGTCGAGGCATAGGCGCCGTTGGTGATCCACATTTTTGTGCCGTTCAAGATGTAGCGGCCTCCCTTCTTGTCCGCGCGCAGGCGCATCGACACGACATCGGAGCCGGAATTCGTCTCCGACATGGCCAGCGCGCCGACATGTTCGCCGGAAATCAGTTTCGGCAAATAGCGGCGCTTCTGATCGTCATCGCCGTTGCGGCGGATCTGATTGATGCAAAGATTGGAATGCGCGCCATAGGACAAACCGACGGAAGCCGAGGCCCGGCTGATCTCCTCCATGGCGACGCAATGCGCGAGATAGCCAAGACCCGAGCCGCCATAATTTTCCTCGACCGTGATGCCGTGCAGACCAAGAGCGCCCATCGCGGGCCACAGATCGATCGGAAAATTATCGGAGCGGTCGATTTCGGCCGCGCGCGGCGCGATTTTCGCGGATGCAAAGGCGCGCACGGTGTCGCGCAGCACGTCCAGCTCGGGGCCGAGGCCAAAGTCGAGGCCGGGATTTAGCATGGGTGTGGTCCTTGGACCGCTTTTGGAGAGACTGCCGCAAAAGTCTCGCCCTCATCCTGAGGAGCCCGCAAAGCGGGCGTCTCGAAGGATGCGCCGTGGGACGCTTCCGAGGCGCCCTCGCCCTTCGAGACAGCCCTTTGCGCTTCCTCAGGGTGAGGGCTTAGGTTTTGTGCAAGCCCTTTAAACAGGCTCTAACTCCTTAAAGCATATCGGGCGGGAAAGGTTGCCGGGAATTCGCTTTCGGCCGGCCAAATTCCCGCGCGGCGGTTTGCGGCGACGCGCCTGGCCGTGCGATAAAAGGCGGGCGACAACACCCCCCAGGAAGCCCCAACATGGTTATGACAGCCGCCGCTCTCGACCTTTGCCGCGCCCTTGTCCGGTGCCGCTCGGTTACGCCGGAAGATGGCGGCGCGCTCGGCGTCTTGGACGCGGCGCTGAATCAGGCAAGCTTCGCGACGCAGCGGCTCAATTTTTCCGAGCCCGGCACGCCGGACATCGATAATCTCTACGCCCGCTTCGGCACAAGCGCGCCGTTCCTCGTCTTTGCCGGCCATACCGACGTGGTGCCCGTGGGCGACGCGGCAACGTGGCGATTCGATCCTTTTGGGGCTGAGGTCGCCGATGGCGCGGTTTGGGGACGCGGCACGGCCGACATGCAAGGTGGGGTTGCCGCCTTCGCCGCCGCCGCCTGCGCATTTGTCGCGCGGCGAGGATTGCCCAAAGGCTCGATCGGTTTTCTCATCACCGGCGACGAGGAAGGCCCGGCCATCAATGGCACCGAAAAACTCTTGCGCTGGGCTTACGAGAAGGGCGAACGGTTCGATCACTGCATCGTCGGCGAGCCAACGAGCTGGCATGTGCTCGGCGACACGATCAAGATTGGCCGGCGCGGTTGCCTCAACGGCACGCTCATTGTCGCGGGGCGCCAGGGCCATGCCGCCTATCCCGAGCGGGCGCACAATCCCATTCCAAAGCTCGTGCGGCTGCTCGACGCCTTGACCGCCGCGCCGCTCGACAAAGGCACGCCGCGTTTCGAGCCTTCAAATCTGGAAATCGTGTCGGTCGATGTCGGCAATCCGGCGTTCAACGTGATTCCGGCGGAAGCCCGCGCGCGTTTCAACATACGTTTCAACGATCTTTGGACGCCGGAAACGCTTGCGGCGGAGTTGCGTGGCCGCCTGGATTCCGTGGGGATGAAATTCACTCTCGAATTCGAGCCTTGCAATGCCCCGGCCTTTTTGACGACGCCAGACTCTTTTACCGAACTCGTCACGGACGCGGTCGAAAGGAAAACGGGACGCCGCCCAACGCTTTCGACGTCGGGCGGAACCTCCGACGCGCGCTTTATCCGCGCCTATTGCCCCGTTCTCGAATTCGGCGGCGTTGGTACGACCGCGCATATGGTGGATGAGCACGTCGCGGTGGCGGACATCGAGGCTTTGACGGAGATTTATGCGGCGATCTTGGAGGATTATTTTTTGTGAGGAACGAGCCCAAAACCTTACAAACCCACATACGTCTTTGGCTTGAGGCGCGTGGATTTGCGCAAAAAAATCGTAAGTCATCCCACGTCTCGTGGACATCGACTCCTGGCATACGTCGTCATTGCGAAAACGCAGCGACAAAGCAATCTAGATTTCACCCTCGTTTCTCGCTTGCTTTCCGTCCTTCGTGATAGCAGGCTCTTAAGATGAGGATTCCTGCCGTCTACATTATTGCAAACAACCGCAATGACACGGTCTATACAGGGGTCACATCGAACCTGTCACGGCGCGCGTGCGAACATCGGGAGGGGATGGTTGCAGGGTTCACGACGCGCTACGGCTGCAAGTTGCTGGTTTGGTACGAGTTCCATGAGACGATGCCGGACGCCATCGGCAGGGAGAAACAGATCAAGGCGGGGTCCGGCGCGAAAAGCTGGCGCTGATCGAGGCGGGCTATCCGGCATGGCGGGATCTTTACGAAGGCCTGGGGTGATTCCTCGCCGCCGTCGGTGAGCGTAGCCCAGCCACGCCGTCAATGCGAGCCGAAGGCGAAGCAATCCAGAGAAGCGGTGCGGCCCCTGGATTGCTTCGTCGCTATGCTCCTCGCAATGACGGTGCGAAATCCCGCGCGCCGCAAGCAGAGAGCGTCATCTTCTTCTGGATCACTTCGGCCGGCTAGCGGCGCTTAAAGAACAATAGGGATTTGCAGAGGGACTTCCCGGTGGCTTCCTTTTGCTGGCGCCGGGATCTATCAATGCCGCGAGCGGCCGGCGCGCCAGGACTGCGCCCCGTCTGCTGGCCACAGGAAGGCTGGCCTCGCTTGAGCACAACCCACTCTGCTGATAAAGGCTCCAGCCTTGGGGCAAGACCTCAGTCATGGCGCTCCAGCCGCGCGCGCTAAAGAAGAAATCCACATAATAGAGATTCATCATGCAGAACAGCTTGCTGGTCAGCGTGTTCGAGGGGTAGGAGCCGTCGCTGGGGCTGACCGCCATAAAAATGTTGTTGGTTGACCCGCCTCCGTTATCGAACCACGCACCGCTCGGCGGCGAATAGATACCCTCAGCGCAGATGCACATGGAATTCGGGCAGCCGCTTATGTAACTGTAGCTCGAAGGATCGCTAAACGGAACGCCGAAAAACGTCACGATCTGGTATTTCGCCGGCATCAAGGCCTGATAAAAGCTGACCGTGAACGCGTTTGCCAAATTGGTAGCAATCTTCGGGGTTACATCCGGGCCCCAGAACCACGCGCTCCCTTCATCCGCATTCTGGATCTTCGTTCCGATCATGTGGAGCTTATTCCAGTCGGTGAGCAAGAGGTTTTCCAGCACTCCGCCGTTCCCGAGCCCCGAGGCAAACGCCTTGCCGATGTCCGATTCGAGATCGCCAAATGTGGAGAGAATCTGATTTTTGCTTGCTCCCTGGGGCGTGGTGTTGAACTGCATGTCCACGGAAATTGCAGAGTTCGCGAGGGCGAAGGCCGGTGCCAACTCCGGTTGTGCGGCGCCGGCGACGATCTGCCCAACAATGAGCACAGCGCGTAGCGCGGCCGGAATATTGAAAGAAGCCGCGGTGCTGGCCGGAAGCGAAACGTCGGTTTGCACGGCCGCATAGGCGGATTGAAGGTTCGCTTGTTCGAGGATCGCCGAACTCGTCTCGGCCGTAAGGTTCTGTTGGAAGAAATTCTGGACAAGCGCAACAAGATCAAGCTCGATCTTGAGCTGATTCTTGACTTGGTTGAATGCCGTCTCAGAAAAACGCAAACCCGGAGGCTGAGTGGTCGGCTGGCTCGGATAGGTGAGATTGAGGAGCAGGGCCAATTCGGAACTCGGAGAAAAAGCCAAATCGGCGTAATGGCCGCGGCCATCCTCGTCCGTGCAGCCCGCGGTGCCCGCGCAGATGATTTGGAAGCTGATCCATTTATAAGCGGCGCACGGCTGGGCGCCGGTTGGGCAGGCGGCGTCGCTTCCATGTGGGGCGACGGGCCACGGGACCGGCGCGGCATAGGCCGTCGAATAGAGGCTCAAATCGAGCGAAGCATTTGGAAAAGCGGACGAACTCACCGGCGTAAACAGGCCAACGTTGTTCTGCTGCATCACCGCGGTGATATTGCCTGACAACACCGACTGGCCGGACGACACAGGCGTGGCCCAGGACCGAACCTCCGGCGAGAGCGTCGGATCTCCGGAATTCGGGATGCCGATGATCGAATAGTAACGGTTGGAGCCATTGATAGTCGTAAGATTTTTCAGACCGCCGGCGCCGCCGAGCGTGCCGGTGATGAACCTGTTAATCGTGTCAAGATCTGTAAGCAAGTGCCCAAGATTGTTAGTAGTGAAGTCGGGACTGCCAAGAGTGGAAAGGATAACGATGGCATGGCCGGTCGCAATGGCGTTCGGCACCCGGCTCGTCAAGTCCGAAGCCATCCGGTCCGTCTCACTTTGTCCTGTACTCGGATTTGAGTTGGTTGCATAAGACGCCTGAAAAAGCTGGACCGTTGGGTCGGTCGCAGCCCGGTCGAGCGTCGTGCGTTTGACGATGAGCAGGTGAAAGCCTCCCGGCGTGCCGACCGGCAGGGGCAGCGCTTTGAAGGCCGTTTTGCCAATCATGATGGTGGCTTGTTGCGGTCCAGTCATCGTCTGGATCGTCACGAACTTCGAATAGGTAAAGGCGTAGTTTCCGTTAATATCTTGGACCAGCACCCCAGAAATGTTGCCGTTCGAATCGGGATTGGCGCAGGTGCTGGCCTGGGTCGCAGGCGCCCCCGATGCCGGGATGCCGATCAGCGAAGAGGCGACCGGAGTCGAGGTTCCGGGCCCGAAGAAGCCCGGGCAATACATGTAGGTTGACCCGGTTCCGCCGAGATAAGCGGCCACGTTGGCGAGAAATTGGACCGCCTGCGAGGGAATTGTGCTGTGCGGGCCGATCGAGGTGATGACAACGAGCATATTGTTGCCCAGTCCCGCGACGTCATTGTTCATGTTTTGGAGCGAGGTAAAATCGAGCCCGTAGGTGTTGTTCAAGACAAGGGCAAGCGTGGCGCGGTTTAATGCGACGACGTGGTAGCCCGGCCCGGCGCCGGTTGCGGAGTAGGTGGTGGGTGGCGCAAGTGGCCCATTGCCGACGTGGGTGCTGTAGGGGTTTTGGCCTGTGCCCACGACCCGTGTTTGGATCGTGACCAGCGGCGGACTGACCGCCGCTTCGGTCCGCAGCGGCATAATCAGGATTGCAGCCGCGACGAGTAGCAAGGCCAGACAGCGAAACCAGAAGGCCGCTGCCGGAAGCGGCGAAAAATGGCAACCCGTTCTAACCATAGCGTTTCCCCCATGGGTAATCTGGTTCGGCAACAGCTCTGCAGCGCGCCGAAGTTTTCTTTTAAGTTTACACCTTAATTTTGTGACCTGTAAAGTAAGGTAGAGTAGAGAGTTTCGGCTGGTCTCACGGCAGAATCGCGAAAGCCCGCGCGGGAAAACCGAGACCGTCCTTGACCTTCGGCCAGCTCACCACAATCAAGGCGCCCTTGGCGGGTACCTTGTCGAGATTGGCCATGACCTCGATCTGATAATGGCCGCTCGTCAAGAGATAGGTTTCGGTTTCCATTTTTTCGGTCGTGTCGGCGTCCAGGGATTCATGCCCAATCGCCGTGATCCCGCGCTCTTCGACGAGGAATTTTACAACCTCCGGCGACCAGCCCGGAAATGGCGTGCGCTTGAACTTTTCGGGGTCCTCCTCGAACTCCTTGGACATATCAGTTCTGAGCGCCGCGAAGGCGCCGCCCGGCACGCGGCCGTTTTGCGCCTCCCAGGCGCGGAGATCCGTTACCGAAAAAGCGTGGTCAGGGTCGGCGGCGAGATAGGGCGTCGCGTCGAAAACCACGAGCGGCAAAATCATCTCCTCGAGCGGGATTTTGTCCATCGTGATCCCCTCTTTCGCAAAATGCGCGGGCGGATCGACATGGGTGCCATATTGACCCACCATTTCGTAATAAGTCGCGCGAAAGCCGTCCTTCTCGATCGTATAAGGTTTGCGGGTTTTGGGGTCGATGGCGGGGCTCATCCGCGCTTGCCCGAAGCCGGACCAGACCGGCGTGTCCGGGCCAAAGGCATGGGTGAGGTCGACGAAAGTTTTTGACGCGATGACATGGTAGGCTTCGGCAAGCGAAGTCTGCGCCCGCGAAGGCAACACCCACAAGAGCGCGGCCAGAAGCACGGCCGCCGAAACACAAATCTATTTTGCCGCCGCGCGCATTCGGCGGGCGGCCAGTGAATCACGAAACCTTTTCAAGGATGGCGATCTCCTCGTCAAAATCCAGCATGAACTCGCATGCTTCAAGTTAATCTATAACTGTGGAACGAGATTGAACAACGCCTTCTTCGATCGCGCTTCGCCGGCATTCGCCGTCCGCCGCGCCGGGGCGCAAACCGCTCGATCCGTGCCCCCCGGTTGCGAAACTGGCGCCGAGCCACTAGAAGCGAGCCCAAACTGGGTTTTTGCATGCGTCCTTCCCGTCGCGCCGCCGACGAATTGCGGCCCGTTTCGCTCGAACGCAATGTCGCGCGCTTTGCCGAAGGCTCCTGCCTCGTCAAGTTCGGCGCCACCCATGTGCTGTGCACGGCTTCGCTCGAAGACAAGCCGCCCGCCTGGCTGCGCGGTCAGGGACGCGGCTGGATCACCGCCGAATATGCCATGATTCCCCGCGCGACGCATACGCGCACGCGCCGGGAATCGAATTCCGGCAAGCAATCCGGCCGCACCCACGAGATTCAGCGCTTGATCGGACGCAGTCTGCGCGCCGTCACCAATCTTCAGGCTCTAGGCGAGCGTCAGATCACCCTCGACTGCGATGTGTTGCAAGCCGATGGCGGCACAAGGACCGCCGCGATCACCGGGGCCTGGGTCGCCTTGCACGATTGCCTCAAATGGATGCACGGCCGCTCGATCGTCAAGGATCATCCCCTGCGCGATCATGTCGCCGCGGTCTCCTGCGGCATTTCGAATGGCGAAGCGGTGCTCGACCTCGATTACGAAGAGGATTCGGTTGCCGAAACCGATGCGAATTTCGTGATGACCGGCGCGGGATCACTCGTCGAGGTGCAGGCGACGGCGGAAGCGGCGGTATTTACCGATGCTCAGTTGCAAACCCTGCTGGCGCTCGCCAAATCGGGAATCGCGAGGCTCGTGGAGCTGCAGAAAAGCGCAGTCGGCTGACATGCCGCGCCGCCTCGAAGGCAAACTCGTCATTGCGACCCATAATGCGGGAAAGCTCGCCGAGATGCGGGAACTCCTCGCTCCTTATGGCGTCGCGGCGATCGCGGCCTCGGAACTCGGCCTGCCGGAGCCGGAAGAAACCGGTGCGAGCTTTATCGCCAATGCCGTGCTAAAGGCCCGCGCCGCCGCCGTTAGCGCCAAAATTCCGGCGCTCGCCGACGATTCAGGCCTGTGCGTCGCGGCGCTCGATGACGCTCCGGGCATAAATTCCGCGCGCTGGGCGGGAACCGCCCGGGATTTCGGCGCGGCCATGAAAAAGGTCGAACACGCGTTGCAAGCCGCAATGGCGCGCCCGCCGTTCAAGGCTCATTTCGTGAGCGCTCTCGCCC
>JBATYB010000541.1:0-4793 GCA_049673825.1 Methylocella sp.
CCCCCGAGCCGAAGAAAATATCGGCGCGGGCGGGACCTGCGATGGCGGAGCCGGTGTCCTGGGCGATCATCAGGCGCCGGAACGGCGAGGGGGAGGAACCGCGCCAAGGCAGATCGGCGGCAATCCAGAAAGGCAATCCGTAAGTCCAGATCGCGCGGTCGACGGCGATCGACCGTAGTGCCGTCAAGCTTATCCCTTGGCCGCCGATCGGCCCGCGGACCGGCTCGCATTCCTCGTGGGGCGAGAAGAAAACATAGGATTTGTTGCGGTGCATCAACACCGCGCCGGCGTCTTTGGGATTTTGGCCGTGCGCGCGAATCCATTGCTTGAGGGCGGCAAGCGACATATCGGCCTCGACGATTTCGCCGGTATCGATCAGAATGCGGCCGATCGAGGCATAGGGATGACCATTGCGTCCGGCATAGACGAGCCGGAGGAGACTGTCATCCTCCCGACGGACACGCGCAGAGCCTTGCACCTGGGCAAGAAACACCTCGACCCGGTCGCGCAGCCAGACGATTGGCGCCGTGTGGCGTTCAATGGCACCAGACTCGATCGCGGCGCGGTCCGGATAAGGCGCGAGGGCATGGAGATTGTCCGGACGGCCGAGCACCGGCGCCGTGAAATTGGGCGTGCGCAGCGACGATCCTTCGACAATGGGTTCGTAATAGCCGGTTAGAAAGCCGGTGCCGCGCACCCCCGCGCATGCGGACACGCGGCACGGCCGGAAATGGCGTTCGAAAAACCGCCTCGCTTGCGCGGGCTCCCGCACCTCTTGGCGGAGCGCCGCGCGGGCGATGGTTTTGAGCGCGGCGGAAGCGGCCACCCCCTTTCGCAAAGGGCTTTTTTTTGCGGCGATTGCCGCGCAGGATCGCGCGAAAACTTGGAATGCCTCGAGATGATCGTCCTGCCCGAAATCACCGAGATCCGCAAACGATAGGCGGCTAAGCCACAACTCGCGCGGGTCTCGGGTTTCCGCCGCGGAATCCGGCGGGAAAGGGATAGCGGCCATTGGCTCAAGCTGCCTAAATGACGCCAGTGCGCCAGGAACAGACATGGGTACCCGACATTCGCAACGGTATAAATCTCCGTACGTAATCGAATGTGGATGTCCGGCTCAACCCAACAACAAAAGTCCGCTGATGATCAGCATCACCCCAGCGGTCGCACCGTGGATTCCGAAAGCCGCCGCCTGTGTTCCGCCGTGTCTTAGGACAATCACCGCATCGGTGAGCGGGATGATTGCCGCCACCAGCATGAACCAGCCAAGCAGGTGCACCGACCGATTGAGGATCAGGATCGCCGTGAACAGGCCGGAGGCAATGTCGCGTATCGCTTTTGCCGAAAGGTAAGCGTCCCAGCGCGCGTCATGGCCCACAGAGACACCATACCCCGCGGCGGCCGTATAAGGCGCAAAAAAAAACGCGCGCCAATCAACACAATCCCCAATGCGATCGCGCCCGAGAGCCAATATCCGATGATAGCAGCCATTTGAACTACCTTTTTTGAGCTTTGGCACGGCGGCCACGGACCATGAACGTTTCAATCTAAAGCGATCATGGTCCTCGAGCACGTCCCGATCAAAGGGAATCATTTGATCGATAAGGACGCCGCTCAATCCCAAAGAGTTGGAGCACGTCGGAATCGAAAATGCCGAGCAACTTTTTTAAGTACAAGCCCTAAACCCCGCCAGCATGCCCACATGGCCGCGGAGCGGTCATGCTGCCAATGCCGCCACCTGCGCCAAATCACTGCGCGGTTTCGGTCGCGGCGAGTTTCCAGTTCGGATCGCGGGAACCGGTGTCCCGGGCGAACGTCCAAATGTCGTCGATTTGCTCGACTTTGTCCGGGCTTCCATCGATCACTGTCCCGGCCTGGTCGCGTGTCGCGGTGATCATCTGGGCGGTGAAATGGATTTTGATCTCGGCGGTCCGGCCATTCAGCCCGGCATCGTCGATCATGACCTTGTCGATCGAAACGAAGGTCGTCGTAACCTTCTCGCCGCGCTTTTCGCGCTCGGCGAGAGCGGCGGCAAAGCTCTCGAAAACCTCGGGGGACAAAAGGTTTCGCAAAACCTCGCGGTTCCCTTCGGCGAACGCGGTGACAATCATCTCATAGGCGGATTTGGCGCCTTCGGCAAAGGGCTTGATGGCAAAAGCCGGATCGGCGGCGGCGATGGCGTCGAGCCCCGCCCAGGCCTTCGAGCCGGGCTCGGCATTTGGTTTCCATCTGTCGTCCTTCGGCGGCGCAATCGCAACCGGAGGCTCGGCCGCTCCAGGCAGCGGGATGACTCGGTGACCAGAGTCGCCGTTGTCCGGATCACCGCGCCGCGCCGCGGAACCGCTGGGCGCGCGGCTCGCGAACGGATTGCTGGGCGGTTTTTCGGCGCCATTGCGGGTGCCGAGGACGGAGCGCAGTTTCCACACCACGAAAGCGGCGAGAAGCGCGAATACAATAGTAGTCATATCGACGGAGTTTTGCATCGAGGTGCTGCTTGATTTCCGAGCCGGACCCTGTTGGGTCTTGATTGTGCTTTTATCATGCTATCTATTTGGGGAGAGATAAAGCCAAAGTCCAGTCTTCACGGGGGCCTTTATGCTTCGCCTTCGATCGAACGGCGCCATCATGCGTCAACCTATCATCCGCCTGCCGGTTCTGGTCGTAACCTATCTCGCGCTTTGGCTCGGCGCGGAACTCGCGGCCTTCGCGGCTGTCGTTCACTTGATCGGCATTGCCGGCGCCATTGTCGCTTGCATTTTGACGAGCCTCGCCGGTCTTAGCACGTTGCGTCGCGCCGGTCTATCGGCTGTTCTGCGGTTGCGGCAGGCGGTGGCGAGGAGAACAAGCGAGCAGAGTGGTTTGTCGAGGGAAACGGTCCTCGACGGCACGCTGGAGGGGCTCGGAGCGCTGTTGTTGATCCTGCCCGGTTTTGTGTCCGATTTAGTGGGGCTGGCGCTGGCCGCGCCTTCGGTCAGACTTTGGGTTACCGAGAGGCTCAAGGTGGGCAAGTTTGGCCGGCTAGGGAATGGCCGCCCCGCGGCGCCGAGAGCCATCGAGCTCGCGCCGCGGGAATGGTCGCGGCACGATGCGCCGTTGCCTTAAAAGTGCTTGAAAAGTGCCTGCGCCTCACGAGGCCGCCGACTCGTCCTTGCTCTCGCCGTGGCCGCCGCGACGGGACGGCCCGCGACTAGGCCTGCGCTCGAACACGGAACGCGCCAGCGAAAACAAAGGCGAGACAAGCCGGTTCAAATCCTCCGCCCGCGCGACAAAACCGCCGCCCCTGGTCAATTCGCGGTCGAGCGCCGCCATGGTTGAGGCAAGCCCCGGATCGTCGTCGCGAAACCAGACCCGCAGGACCCGCATCCAGGCAAGGGCGAGGCCTTGCAGTTTGAAAGCGCCGACCGGACCCTCGGATTCGATTCCGGCCGCCTCCAGCATGAAGCGCATCGAATTGACGACCACGCGATTGATCGCGGCGGCGGCCAGCGGATCGCGCCGCGTCCAGCCGGAAATGGCTTCGAGGCCGGGCTTGTAAGGCGCCAATGCATCGAGGCGGCGCATCAGAACGTCGAACAAACGCTCCTTGACCGGTTCCCCGGTCAAGCCATCGCCCGCCGCGTCGAGAACGACGTGATCGATCCGGCGCGAAAAACCCGCGAGCACCGCGCCCTTCGAGGGAAAATTGTCGCGAAAAGTGGAAAGCGAGACATTCGCGCGGGCCGCGACATCCGAAATCGTGATGTCGTCCCAGTTGCGCTCTCCGGCGAGCTCCAACAGCGCGTCGATGATCGCGTTTTTCGGATTCTTGGGCGGGGGCGCTATTTCGGGGGTCGTTGGTTGAGGTTCAGCTCCAGCGCCGCCGGTCAGGTGTTCGTCAGACATCTTCGTCTCCCGGTGCGGACCAGCAGCCATATCTAATCCCTGTCAAAACCGCTTCCAAGGGGTGAGCCTTCTTACCGGCGAGCGCAGCTCCAAAAAAGTTGGCAAAAGCGCATGGCGCTAAAGAACTATTCGCGCGGCAATGCTTTGTGCACGTCATTGCATGATTCTTTTGCATCGACAAACTTTCCGCTTTCTAAAATGAGGTGGCACGCGGAATTGCTTATCCAAACCAGCTCAGCAACACGTTGAGGTGCAACATACAAATTTCCGAATTCAGCCGGGAATGAAATGAAATTATTGCCTTGAAGTTGTTCTAAAATTGAGGCGCATTTTTCAAACGCACTGACGTCTTTCCTTGGTGAAAATAACATCTTTGGTGAGAGTAACAGAACGCAGTGGGAAGGACCGACCTCGGTTAAGGCTTCAATCTCCTGGCGTCTCACGTAAGAGAAAACGCCCGGAGTGTTCGTCTGTAGCGCGATAAAGGAGTCTTCCTGTGAGGTGGCCAAGGAAGGCACGGCGAGCCCTAGCGCGAAAATTATCCCAAAACAGCAAATCAAGCGAATCAACGACATGAAACTTTCCTATCCGGAGAGCGCGACGGCGCGCTGCTTCGCCGCCTTCGCCGCGCGCTCGATCAAGGGCGCAAGGCCGTCTTGCGCCATCAAGACTTCAAGGGCGGCGGCGGTCGTTCCGCCGCGCGACGCCACATTTTCGCGCAGTTCCGCGACGGTGCTTTCGGGGCACCGGAACAACAATTCGCCGGCGCCCTCGACCGTGGCGCGCGCCAGCCGCGCGGCGATGTCGGCCGGCAGGCCGAGGGCCACCCCCGCGCTTGCCAAGGCTTCGGCGAGATAAAAGACATAAGCCGGGCCTGAGCCGGAAACAGCGGCCGCCGCGTCGATCAACTC
>JBATYB010000542.1:0-2469 GCA_049673825.1 Methylocella sp.
TGTTTGTTCCTTGGCGAGCGCGATCGCCGTCGTCAGCACCGCGCGTTGCCGGTCCCGAGTAGTCCCGTCGATTGAGTTTCCGCTGTTTTCGAGCACCGCCAAAGCGCTTTGCCAGTCCTTCGCCGCACCATGCCGTTCAAGGACCGCCGTTGCCGTCCACGGCAAGGCGGCGATAGCATGCGCGGTCGTCGCAAAGTGATGGGCCAATTCGAGATCGCCACGCCGGAGGGCCTGCGCATGCAGGCCTCGTAAGCCAAGAAGGCGGGTGCGCTCGCGCCGGGTCATTTCCTTAAACGCTGATTCCACGGCGCGGTGATCGCCCGTAAGCTGCGCTGCCTCCGCCGTCAAGAGCAAGGCCAACGGCTCTTCCGGCAGAAGTTTCTTCACTTCGGCGGCGGCCTTGCCGGCGAGCCGCGCATCGCCAGTGCCCACGGCAATGAAGCCCCGCGAGAGGGCCGCATAGCCCTTGTCGCGGCGGCGCGCCCGGGTGGCAACGGATATCACCGGCGGCAGCCGAAAAGGATAGCGCAGAATGTTCCACACCGTCAGGAGCGCGGCGGCCACCGCGAGCACGATCCCGAGCCCGACCAAAAACGACATTTCGATCCGGGAGCCTTGCCAGATCAGCGTAAGTTCACCTGGCCTCTCGATGAGCCAAGCCAAGCCAAGCGCCAGGGCGATGAGGCCAACGAGGATAACGAGAACCCGGGCCATGTGTTTCTCGGCGAGGACTTCGTTTAGGTCTCAGCGGGCGGAAATCACGACTTCCGCTTGCCCAGGACCGCCACGGCATCGGCCTCGATCGATCTCGCGGCATTCAATGCGTCGAGCCGCGCCTTCGCGGCTTCACCCCAGCTTTCCGAATTGGTCGTGGCGGCGCCGGGTAATTCCTTCCACATTTTATACGCGGCTTCGAGATCGTGGTCCGCAAGGGCGTCCTCGATCCGCGCGACGAAGCCTTGAACGCCGGCCGCTTCGGGATCACCGACGCGCCGGATACGCAGCAGACCTTTGGCATTGCGGGCTAAGCGGTCGAGGAAACCTTCGTCCGCGCTGGCTTGCTTGGCGGACTCGCTCGCGATAATACCCGGAACGAGAGTCGCAAATTGCGCGGTTAATTGCTGTTCGCTCGAAACGGGTGATCCTGAGGCCGAGCGCAGGGGCGCGAGAGACGCCTGGGAGACGCCCAGGTTTTCGAGCGCCGCGAGTTCGCCTGAATATTGCCCGCCGCTATCCAGCGTTCGCAATAGGCTTTCGGCGACAATCGCGATCGCCTGGGCGCGGGAGCCTTCTCCGGCCGCGGCATTAGCGCGATCTTGTTGCGGGCGGATATCCACCTTGGGCGCGGCGAGTGCCGATTCGAGCAAAGCGAGCTTTTTCTCGAGGGTTCCGATTCGCGCTTCAAGCGGTCCGAGATCGGGAACCGCTGGCGCGGGGCCGGACACGGGCTCTTGTGCCGGAGGCAGCGACGCGAAGGCCTTTTGCGCTTCGGCCTGCGCCGAATTCGCTGACTCCACGGCTTTGTTCGCGGCGTTCTCCGCGGCAGCCACGCGGGTTTCCATCGCGGCCAGAGCCGTGCGCGAGGCGGCGGAGGCGGCATCCTCCTTGCCCTCGATCGCATCAATGCGCGCGTTCAACGCGGCAACGCGCGCGCCGGAGGTAACTCCATCGCTCCGGGAGCCGCCGAAATGGCGCAGCCCCAATGTTCCACCGAAGCCCAGAATCGCGACGGCGAGCGCGGTGGCGGCAAGCGCGCGAAAGAGCGAGCGCGGCTTGGTTCGTTCGCCGGCCGGCCTCGGGGGCGGCGCAACCGTCCCGAGCGGCGAGTCGACGGGCTCGGGAGCGGGTGTTTCCGGCGTGGGTGCTTCCGGTGCCTGCGATTCCATGGAAAATTGCGGTTCGCCAGGCGATTGCGCCTCGGGCGGCGCGGTTAGGAACGGCTCCGTCTCCGGCAATGGCGTTGCGGCCCTTTCCGGTTCGGCTGCCGATTGGGATTGGCTGCCGTTCCGCGGCATTTCATGGCGAAGCGATCCCGGCACGGCGCCGGGCTCGACTCTTGGCCTAGAAAGTTCTTCCTCGTGATTGGCCATCGCGCGCCCTCGATTTCGCGCCTTTGTAAAGGAACGCATTGGCTTGCGCAACGGCGCCCGCCCCGGCCGTCCACGATGGATCATCTCGAAGACAAAGTCCGTTGGCGCCGCTCCGCCCCGATTGGCGCAAATCGGCGGACGGATCCGCTAAGACGGGCGCAGGACCGGTTGCGTCGAGTCATCCATTGGCAATGCTGCACCGCGCGAGCCGCGGGCACCTCGGGTGATGATCGACGGCAACTCGCGGCGTTTGCTTAGCGAGTTGGCAGGCACCAATCCCGTGTGACAATTTTAACACGCACACGAATTTCAGAACGCCCTTGATCGGGACCCCGCGATTATGTTTGAGCATCGCCATCGCATCGTTATATATTGTTAT
>JBATYB010000543.1:0-9626 GCA_049673825.1 Methylocella sp.
GGTTTTTCAAATTTATGCCTTTTCAATGGGATAGCGAAAATTCCCGCGCCGCATTCATCAAATCGCCGTGTTCGCGGTGAACGCTCATACGCTTAAGGCATTTTCAACCAAGAAGAGGAACACTCCGGAGCAAGGTGACATGTTTATGGTCAAAGCCAAGAATCCGTTGGCCGCGCCGCCAAGTCATGACCGTTCGCGCCAAGACGCTCACGCGAGGACCGGACAACTGAACAAGATGCCGTTTTACCGTAAGAGCGTTAACGGCGCTGGCGCAAACGAGCGCGCCGCGGACGCCGCCGCTCGCCGGCCAATTATTGGTATCGCGCTTGGCGCGGGCGCCGCGCGCGGGTGGTCGCATATTGGCGTCCTGCTCGAGCTCAACGCGCAGGGGATTTATCCAGACGTGGTCGCCGGCACATCGATCGGCGCCGTGGTCGGGGGAGCCTATGCCGCCGGCAAGCTCGTTGCGATCGAGTCATTCGCCCGCGGCCTGACCAAGAAGCGTGTCATAAGCCTCATGGACGTGTCGTTTTCGGGGGTGAGCTTTCTCGGCGGCGAAAGGCTGCGGCGCGAGCTCGAACACGAATTCTCCTGCCTAAGCTTCGAGGACCTCGACAAAAAATTCGCCACTGTCGCGACCGAAGCCGGCACGGGACATGAAATCTGGTTGACCAAGGGCGATGTCGCGGACGCCATCCGGGCTTCCTACGCCATGCCCGGGATTTTCGAACCGGTGAAGATCAACGGGCGCTGGCTGTTCGATGGCGCGCTCGTCAATCCCATCCCTGTCACGCTCTGCCGGGCGCTTGGCGCCGAGGCTGTCGTCGCCGTCAATCTCGTCAGCGACGCAAGCTTTCGCGGAACGACCATCCACGATCCCCTGTCGCTAGAGCCTGCGCTCGAAAAATGCTATTTCGGCGCGCCGGAAGCAGAACGCACACTGAGGGCGCGCATCTTCGGCGGAATGGGCGGCAACCTGCGCCGGCTCTTCGGCAAACGCGCTGACGGCGCGCCGGGGATCGCAAACGCGATGATGGATGCGTTCAACATCGCGCAGGGAAGGATTTCGCGCTCGCGCCTCGCCGGTGATCCGCCCGACGTTCTCATCAACGCGCGGCTCGGCAAAATCGGCCTCTTCGATTTTCATCGCGCCGACGAACTTATCGCGATCGGCCGCGAGGCCACGCGCCGGGCATTCCCCGAGATAGCCCAAGATCTCGCGATGCCTCCGCTCGAGAGCGCAATCTCGCCGCGGTGAATTTGGCCTTACTGGCTCACCCGGTCGCGATATATTCGCGCATCGCCTGATATTCGTGTTCGATTTGCTCGAGCCGGAGTTTGACGACGTCGCCGATCGACACGATGCCGACGAGCTTCTCGTCCACGACGACAGGAAGGTGGCGGCAGCGCCGGACGGTCATTTTTTCCATGGCGACATGAACGCATTCGCCCTCATCCGTTGTCACGACTGGCGCCGTCATATGTTTTGAGACGGCATCGTCGAGCGCGGCCGCGCCGCCCGTGCCAACCGCATGAAGGATGTCGCGTTCCGATAGCATCCCGAGGACGCGGCCTTGCGCGTCGGTGACCACGGCCGCGCCAATATTCCGTGCCGTCAAAAGCGCGGCGGCCTCGGCCAAGGTCCGATGCGGCAGGGTGGTGACGACGTCCCTTCCCTTGGCCGCGAGAATGCGTGCAACAGTCATCCTTGCCTCCCTGAAAATTTCCCCCTAGTTTGTTAACCGTCCACGGTGCGTCGCATCGGATTGCAACGCCTGGACACCAGCCCCCTGCGCGTCCCGATCAAATGAAACCATTTGATCACAAGGAAACTGCTCAAATTCAAAGAGTTGAAGCTTGCCGGAATCGAAACAGGCGAGCAACTTTTTTATGGACACGCCCTAGCGTAGCGGCAAATGCCCTCTGCAGAATGCGCCCGTTTCGCGGCCCGCGCAACATCGCCGTGCGGCTTTTTTGTTGGTCTCGCCCGGGCCTCACGCCGCGCCGCCCTGGGATAGCCGGGCGCGGCGTGGTGCCTCCGGTGATCGGTAAGCCCCGTCGAGGAAGCGGGAAGGCCGGCGGTTACGTCCTCGAATGTTTCGTAGTCCCTCAAACGCACTGCCTCGGCCTTCAATGTCTGAAGCTTTCCGCCCTGGCGTTTTCGTAAGGATTGCCGCGGCGGCTCATGCCGCCAACGAGGCCGTGTGCGGCGAGCAGCTTCCGGTAATGGCCGGCACGGAACCGCGATCCGCGTGGTGAATACAGCCTTTCGGCGGATATCATTCGCGAATCGCCGGCTTAAGCGCCGCTATCGCCCGGCTGATCGCACCGGCAGGTTGGCCTCCGCCGGGGGGCATTGAAGCAGCTTGAATGAAGCCGTCCAGGGCGGCCCGGGATCATTGCGGATTTCGATTGCGGCCGCCGGACGCGCGTCAGGCCCGCAAAAGTTTTCTTCGCTTCAATCCGAGTGCAATGTTTCGAGGGGCGCGCCGCCGTGATCGTCGCGCCGCTCGCCTCGACACCTTTTGATCTCTCCCGCCGGTACCGCTTACCCCTTGAAGAGCAGGCGGTTCGGGTTCGATGTCCCGCACCCTGATGAGCACGGGCAAATGAGCGTCCCCCAGCTTGAACGATTGGATAGCCTCGATCGCCGCGATGAGTTTCGCAGCAGGGCGATTCTCCAAGCCGCGATAACCGAAGCCTTCGCCTTGCTCAATGCCGGCGCGCGGCAAGAGGCGATCGCGCAAATCAAGCAATATGCGGATCTTGCCGCGCGGAGCAATGCCGGATGCTATATCTTCGGCGTGATCTATTTCAATGCCGGCGATTTGCGCGATGCCCTCACATGGTTCGATCGCGCGCTTGCCTTGCAACCAGGCTTTCCCGAAGCGCTCTCCGCCCGCACCGTCGTTCTTCAGCGGCTTAGTCAGCCAGAGGACGCTCTGGAATCGTTCGAAGCAATCCTAAAAATCCGGCCGCGCGACGCGGAGGCCTTGTTTGGCGTGGGCGCTGTCTTGCAGAGCCTCGGGCGCATGACCGATGCGCTCGCCGCCTACGAGGCCGCGTTGCAATGGAGCCCTGCGCATTGCGAGGCATTGACGAATCGCGGCGCCTTGCTCGAACGATTCGGGCGCCTTGACGAAGCCCTCGCCTGCTTCGACGCGATCGAGACGATAAGGCCCGGCGAAAGCTCGAATTTGTTCAACAAGGGCTCCGTCTTGCAAAAACTCGGACGCCACGAAGATGCTCTCGCCGCTTATGAAGAGGCCGCACGGCGCGGTCCGCCCGATGCGGAAACGGAACTCAATCGAGGCAATGTTCTGCAAAAGCTCGGCCGTCTCGAGGAAGCGCTCGCCTGCTATGACCTGTCCTCGAGATACCGCGACGGTTACCCGCAGGCGCTCTACAACAAAGGGATAGCCCTGCAGGGGCTTGGCAGGCCCCAGGATGCGCTCGCGGCTTACGATGCCGCGCTTGCGCTCGATCCTACCTATTACGAAGCCTCGTGCAATCGCGGCAACGTCCTGCACGAGCTCAGTCAACTCGAAGACGCGCTCGCCGCCTGCGCCTATACCTTAAAAATCCGGCCGGGGTTTTTGCCGGCCTTGACCAATCGCGCCAATATTTTGCTTCAATTGGGCCGCGCCGAAGAGGCAATTCTGTCCTGCGACGAGGTCGTGCGGCGCGCCCCGGAACATTCGCAGAGTCTTGGCATTCGCGGCGCGGCGCTCCACAAACTCGGACGTCTGGGCGAGGCTCTAGCCAGTCTCGATGAAGCCGTCCGCCTTAATCCCACCGCCCCGGACAAGTGGCTTAATCGCGGCAATGTCTTGCAGGAACTCGACCGTCATCCGGAAGCCGTGGCCAGTTATAACGAGGCCCTGCGTGTCAAACCTCATTACCCCGAAGCCTTGTCCGGTCTTGGCGTGGCTCTTAAGGAGGCGGGCCGGATCGACGAGGCTCTGGTCTATTTCGACGAGGCCTTGAAACATAAGCCCGGCTATCCGGACGCGCGAAACAACCGGGCCGGCGCGCTCCTCCTCATGGGCAGCTTGAAAGCCGGCTTCGAGGATTTTGAAAGCCGCTGGGATCGCTCGAATGCGCCGCCCAAAACCCTCATCTCGGATTTGCCGATATGGGAGGGGCAGAAATTAGCCGGGCAAGGAATCGTCGTATGGGACGAGCAGGGCCTCGGCGATCTGATCCAGTTTTCGCGTTATCTGCTATATCTCGTCGACGCCGGCGCCGATGTTACCTTGTTGTGCCGCAAGAACATGCACCGGCTTCTGCGCACCTTGCCGAAGCCGGTTCGCGTCGTCGAAGCTCTCGATTCGAACGAAAGCTTTGCTTTTCAGAGCGCGCTCATGAGCCTTCCTTGCGGTTTCCAAACCAGCTTGGAGACAGTTCCGGCGCCAATCCCCTATCTTCATCCTGAACCGGGCCTCGTCGCGAAATGGGCCGGGCGAATCGGCACCGCAGGTTTCCGAATCGGCGTTGGCTGGCAAGGCAACAAATTGATCAACCTTCACAGGTCGATCCCGCTTGCTTGCTTCGCGCCGGTCGCGGCAATAGAAGACGTGCGGCTGATCAGCCTCATGAAGGATCAAGCCGCCATCGAGGTGGAAACGCCGGCGGGCGGGCGGTTCACGATCGAGAGCCTGGGAAACGATTTCGATGCCGGACCCGATTCCTTCGTGGACTGCGCGGCGACGATGGAGAGCCTCGACCTCGTCGTTACCTCGGATACCGCGATCGCGCATCTTGCCGGGGCGTTGGGAAGGCCGGTATTTCTCGCCCTGAAACGCGTGCCGGATTGGCGCTGGCTGATGCACCGCGAGGATTGCCCTTGGTATCCCAGCATGCGGCTCTTTCGCCAAGCCGAAAAAGGAGACTGGGAGTCCGTTTTTAAGCGGATGGCATCGAGCATTGCGGCAGATGTAACGGAAAAAGCTGGCCAGTTGACGGGCGCACCGCGCGCAATGACGGCAATCACGATTCCCGGAGCGGTTGGCGAGCTCATCGACAAGATCACGATCTTGGAGATCAAGGAAAGTCATATCGGGGAAGCAGCGACGCTCGAAAATATCCGGCGTGAACTCACCTTGTTGCGGAAGCTCAAGAGCGAATGCGGTCTCGGCGGCGCGCGGCTAGCCGAACTCCAGGCCGAACTTAAGTCCATGAATGGCGTGCTCTGGAACACCGGCAATGCCCTGCGGGGGCATGAAGCAAGGGAAGACTTCGGCGCCGTCTTCGTCTCGCTGGCAAGACAGGTCTACAAGACCAACGATCGGAGGGCCGCTCTAAAGAAAAAGATCAGCTTGCTCTTCAATTCTAAAATTATTGAGGAGAAATCATATTCAATCACAAGTTGAGGCGGCTTTCCGTCGGGGCATTGCCGCGGCAATTTCCTTTCCGGCGCATGGATGGAATCATCCCGGCGGCGCCGGGGACCTTGCGATAACCGGCGGCGTATGGGCTGCCGCGATCGGAAGGGTGGATCCGGCCGGGCGTTGCCGCTGGATGGCCATGGTTAGGGCAGCGATGGCGAGTTCCGTCCGCGTGTGGTCACCCATCGCCCAGCCGGAGATTTTGCGGGTGAAGAGATCAACCGCGGCGGCCGGATAGAGCCACCCTTCCCCGGTTGGCGCGCAGGGGATGCCGGCCGAGCCAAACCTGATTGGCCCCCACGGCGGCGAAATTCTAGTCGAGCCGGTTGGGCGACCGGCAAGTCGTGATGGCTGTCCGTGGGGCGCCCAAGAAACGCCGCGGCGTTCGTGGCCGGATGCCTTGATGACGGATGAGGCATTCGACGCGCAAGGTCACGTGAATCATGGGCTTGCCGTATACCCCTCGGCGCGCAAGGCCACGTGGATCCTTGGCGTGCCATGTTGTGTAGTAGCTTGTGCTTGATCTTACGGACGGTGCCTTGTTGGCGGTGGCCGGTTCGCCGCCGATGGCGGTCAGGCAGCAATCGTTTTTTCCCGCGCAGCGGGGATGGCGTCAGGGAACGTTTGCATCGGCGTCTTGCCGAAACACCGGCGGCCTCGATGCGGCCTTTCCTCATTGTAACTTCCGGTCCGTTCGTCGAGATCGTCGTGCAACTCCTCGATCGAAAGAGAGAGAGCCTCTCGCGGAAGGCGATGCGGTGGAATTCGTTCGACATCGTCTTGTGCAGGCGCGCGACGGTCCCGTTCGTCCGCGGGCTCTTCGCCTAGGTCCTGGAAGGGCCGATATCTTCCGCCGCGAGATAGAGCCCGTATTCGTGACGCTCGGGATTGCCGCGATATCCGGTGCCGCGATCGGTCAGCACACGCAAGAGCTTCACGTCCTTTTCGTCGAAGAACGGCACGGCCCGGCCGTTCGGGAGATCGGCCGCGGTGACCGGCGTCTTGCGATCTCCCGGGTCGCGGCCTTGCCGCGCCCAGGGGCAGGCTTCGGTTTCGCGAACGCCACCTTCGAAGAGGTGTCGACGAAGGTCTGCCGGTAGATGCGGCCGGCCCCTTTCCCGGTGCCGGCGTGGAACGTGTCCCGGGCGCCGCGGCAGCCCGGGCATTCGCTGTCGAACTCGGCCCGTGCGCCTTCTTTCCGGTCTTGGCCTTCGCCAAGGCGACGGCCCGCGCCTCGGGGAGGATCGACCCTCTCGCATAGCTATAGACGCTCGGCCCGCCGGGCATCAACGCGCGGTCGCAGACCTTGGGCGAGAACGCGTCGGGCTGGACGCGTCCCAATGCATCGGCGATCAGCTCGCCATTGCTCACTGATGATGTTGTCCCGGTAAGATCCGTTGACAAGCGTCTGATGGAAGCGGCGTCATCGTCGACGATCGGCGGGTCCGGCTGCAGATACCTGCCGATCGTGGCGTCGTAATGCCGGTGCCAGTGGTAATGCAATCCCGTTTCGAGCTGGAACCATTGGCCGGGGAAGCGCAGGTCCATGGGAGGGGGCGCATCGATCACCTGCACCTCGCCCTCGTTTAGAGCATGCTCCCAAAAAATTGGAGACTTTTTGGATACGGTGACGCGACAAGAAAAATAGATGAAGACCCGAGCGATTCAACGGGGAGCGATCGCGGTCTAGTCGAACGCGAAGGCCACCCGGGCGCGGGTTTCGGAGCCGAACCGCTCGGTCGCCTGGCGGACATTTCTTCCGCCGAGTTTTACGTAGAATTGGGTGGCCCGCTCGTTGTCGGCCAAGGCCCATACGAGAAACGAAGAATAGCCGTGCTCGGCCAGGTCCTTCCGGGCCATCTCGAAAAGCCGCGAGCCGAACCCCAGCCCCTGAAATTCAGGTGCGATATAAAGTTCGAAAATCTCCCCGCCATAATGCAACGACGGCACGCGATTGCGTCCATAGCTTGCATAGCCGCCGATGGTTTCATCGAAATCCAGGACCAGAAGGCGCGATCCCCGTAAAATGGCCGAGTGCCACCAGCGTGGCCCGCGGCGCGCGATCATCCGTTCGAGCTCGCGGCCGGGAATAAGGCCGCGATAAGCGTCGCGCCAAGCGGCATCGTGCACGGCGGCGATGCCTTCGGCATCGCCTTCGCGCGCGTTCCGGATGGTGATGACTGCCTCGATCATCCGCTAATGTTAAGGCCGCTTGGCATGCCGCCGCAAGAACTCTTTCGCGCTTCTTCCGCAATTGTTCGGCCATTGCGCGGGGATCGCCGTCCGCCGGTCCGGCGATGGCACGATCACCGCCGACTCCGGCGTTTTTCGATCACGAGCCCGCGAACTCGTTAAAGCGACGCGGCGGAGCCACGGAACCCGCGGCGCTTTTTTCCCCGGGTTCCCGCGGAGTTTCCGGCTCGATCGCGCGAATCGCCCCCACGTCCGGCCGCTGGGCCCTATCAACTCCCTTGACGAGAAGCGCGAACGCAATGGCCGCGCAGTCAAGGAGAGTCACCCACCAGATCTGCGACGTCGCGATACCGAGAATGGCGATCGTCAAGATCGAGACGAGGCCGGCGAGCAAGGCCGGCGCCGTCTTCACCGGGAGTCGCCCGGCGACCCTGAAGGCTTGCACGACGAGGACGGTGAAACCGGCCGCGCCGACAAGGCCAAAATCAAACCAAAGCACAAGCAATGGACTTCTTGGCGTCCCTTCGGGCAGATAGCCGAGGCTCAAGCCTCGATGCACGAAGTCGAGACCATGCCCGGTAATCAGACGCGGCCATTGCGAGACGATAAGCTCACTCCAGATCAGCATCGGCGCGGACCCGGCGCCGGGATTAAATCCGGTCGTCCATAGAACCAGACGGTAGAGCAAGGGGAGCAGGGGCGAAAAAAGGATCAAGGGCGCGAACAGCCAGGTGAAAAACCGCGCCGTCTGGGTGGGACCAGACATGGCCATGGCGAAAGTGAACGCGCCCGCGCCCATCGCCAGAAGCGCGACCTGGGCAAATCCGGCGAGCGCAACACCGGCCACCAGAACCGCGAGGATCGCCGCGGCGATCCAGTGCTCGCGCAGCGACAAGAACCCGAGCGCCGGCCAGACTAGGACGATCGAGGTGATCGTCGCCCGCTCATACAGCGTTTCGTCGAACTCGAAGCCGCCAAAAAACCAGGGGGTGTCAAAATATGCCAGGGCGAGGGTCGCCGCGCTCGCCAGGGCGATCCCCCCGGGCAACAGGTAAAAATCGAGAGTCTTGGTCTTTTGGGGCAGATAGACGGCAGCCAACACCGCGAGAGAGGTGGCGCCGGCGAACTGTAGAAACCGGTTGCCTGCTTCCGCCGGGAACGGAGTCCAAATCACGGACAAGCCGGCCCATAAAGCCACCAACAGCGCCGCGCCGCCGGCCGGCGAGACAATCGCGTCGCGGAGCCGGCGTCCCGCATGCGGGGGGGCATCCAACAGGACGCCAAGCAGAATCAAAATCGCGCCGACCGGCAACACGACATAAATGGCGCCGCGCCAAAAGATTCCCGTACAAGGCAGGCCAACGAATAAAACGGCCAAGCCAAGCCAGATCAGGAGTTTCGCGGAAGCCTCGGCCGGCGTGTCACTCAATCGTGAGGCGACAGTCATAGCTTCCGCTTCGTCAACACGCCCGGTGGCTTTAGTTCGCTTAAAACGCATGCTTATATGCCCTGAACGAGGCACCACTCAAGCGAGAAGGCATAGGAGAAACATTGGAAGCGGGAGCCTTACCATGACTAATAGCAAATAATGGCGATTATTCGTTCTTTACGACGATCGCGGTCCTTCGCGCAGGCGTTCGCGTCACATGACACCGCGCGCGATGGTGCGTTCCACGTCCTCGATCGCTTGCGGCGTGCCGGCATGGAGCCACAGCCCGTCAAGCCTTTGGCCAAACAGGCGTCCGGTTTTCGCCGCCTCGAAAAAGAACGGCGCCAGGGGGAAAACATCCCGCGTCTCGCGCTCGAAAAGCGCCGGCTTGACGATACCGACGCCAGTATAGACGAAAGGCGCGATTTCGCGCTCCGGCCGCCGGGTCAGGCGGCCATCGGGCGCCATGTGGAAGTCGCCCGGCGAATCGAACCCCACGCTCGCGGTCGCCGCCGCGACGAGCAGCAAAATATCCATTCTTTCCGGGTCCCAGGATGCCGCGAGACGGCCCAGATTGTTGCCTGGGCCTTCGATCCAGAAAGCATCCGTGTTGGCAA
>JBATYB010000544.1:0-3272 GCA_049673825.1 Methylocella sp.
AAGTTCGCACACTACGCGGGAGGTTCCGGTATACCCCCCGCGGATGTCAATAGCTCCTAAACGGCCGCCGTCTCCCGGCCATCCGGGGCGAGACCCGTCAAGAACCGCGCGAGATCGCTCGTCACGAAATCGATATAGGACGCCGCCTCTCCCCGCGCGGTCTCGAAGGCGTCGCGATGATCCATTTGGCCTGGTTTCGGCACGACGAGCACGGTCGTCATTCCTCGTTCGTGGGGAATAATGAGATTTATCGCGAGATCATCGAACATCGCCGCCCGCGGCGGATCGACGGCGTGCCTTTCGAAAAAGCGCTCGTAGGTTAGAGCCGCTGGCTTCGGCACGAAATCGGCGTCGGCAATGTCGAATATATCCTCGAACATCGCCTCCAACCCAAGTGCGCGGGCGGTCCGCAAGGCGTGCTCTCGCGACCCGTTCGTCAAAATGAGCTTGCGTCCGGGCAAGGCCGTGATGGCGTTGACGAGAGCAAGATCGGGGAGAAGCGAGGACCGGTCGATGTCATGCGTGAAATCGAGAAATTCCCTCGGGCCAATGCCATGTTCCTCCATCAGGCCGCGAAGGGTCGTGCCGTAGCGCCGATAATAATATTTTTGCAACGCGCGGGACGATATGCCATCAAGCCCAAAGAGATAGCTGAGGTACAACGTGATCCGCTGATCGATCTTCGGCCAGAGATCGCAATCCGCGGGATAGAGGGTGTTGTCGAGATCGAAGACCCAAGTATCGATGCGGGACAGGGTATCGGCGAGCGGCAAGGCTGCGCCGGCAAGCGTGCCCGGCATATTGGAGGAGTCTTTCAAGAAGGGTTTCGTGTCTTTCACCGTGTAATCAGAGTGCCGGCGCCGTGATCGGTCAAAAGCTCGATGAGCACGGCATGCGGCATCTTGCCGTCGAGGATGACGGCGCCTTCGACGCCGTGTTCGAGCGCATCGATGCAGGTATCGACCTTCGGAATCATGCCGCCGGTGATTGCGCCGTCCGCGATGAGGGCATGAATTTCATCGACGCGCAACTGTTTGATCAAATTTTTGTCGCGGTCGAGAACGCCCTGCACGTCGGTGAGCAGCACCAGCCGCTTCGCCTTCAGCGCGCCGGCGATCGCGCCCGCGAACGTATCGGCGTTGACATTATAGGTCTCGCCGTCCTCGCCTTGCGCGACCGGCGCGAGGACGGGGATGAGCTCGCGCCCGAGCACTTGGTCGAGCACGGTTTTGTCCACCTTGGCCGGTTCGCCGACAAAGCCGAGATCGACGTCGTCGCTCGTCTGCGGCAGCTTGCTGGCGATCACCATGTTGCCATCCTTGCCGCAAAGGCCGATCGCCCGCCCGCCTTCGGCATTGATGAAGCCGACGATCTGCTTGTTGATCGAGCCGGCCAGCACCATCTCGACAATTTCCATGGTGGCCCGGTCGGTGATCCGCAGGCCGTCCGCGAACGCCGACTTAATGCCGAGCTTGCCGAGCATCGCGCCGATCTGCGGGCCGCCGCCATGGACGACCACGGGATTGACTCCCGATTGCTCGAGCAAAACCATGTCGCGCGCAAAATCCCGCGCGACCTTGTCGTCGCCCATGGCGTGGCCGCCATATTTGACGACGACGATCGCGTCGTCGTAGCGCAACATATGCGGAAGCGCCTGCATCAGGATCGCGGCCTGTTGCTGCGCTTGTGCTTGCGCTAATTCTTGCGGGCTAGGGTTCGTTTCGTTCATCGGCTCTCGTCCCCGGGTCAACCAGCGCGGGTTCTAGCCGCTCGTTGTGACAAGCTCAACGCTGGCGGTGCCGGGAGTTCCGGCGGCGATGTGGTCAGTATGCGGCTTGGCTAATTTGCCGGCGCCAGCGCGCAACTACCGAAACACGATCCGACCCTCCACCTTCGCGTTGATAACTTTCGCCGCCTCGACATAGTCGATCACATCGAGGGCGACGAGCCTTGTGCCGGAATCGGCGGTCACATGCGTCTTGCCCGCGAGCATCCCATAGCCGTCGCCGCCGCGCGCCAGGAAATCGTTGGTCGCGAGCTTGTAATCGCGGCCAATGTCGAGCGCCTCGCCGTTGACCGTCACGGTCTTCACCCGCGCGCCTGGCGCCGCCGCCGGATCGGCGGCGATGGAGAGCCCGGCGACCTGCGGAAACCGCCCCGATAAGCGCCCAATCTGAGAAAACCCGTTTTCGAGCGCGGCCAGAATCGCTTTTCCCGGAACAATCGTCAGCATGGTCTTGTTGCCGAAAGGGAGCTCGTCGAGGATATCGCGCTTCGAGAGTTTGGTGCCCGCCGGATAAAATTTGTCGCCTCTGATTGCGCCTCCGTTGACGATCGCGACCTCGGCCGCCGCCGCCGTGCGGAGCGCGTCGGCGATGAGATCGCCGATCGCGCATTCTCCCGAGCGCACGGCCGCGGTGCGGCTGTCGAGGGGCGCGGCAAGGGTCGCGATCTCGACATCGAACCGCTTCGCCAATCCGGCCTGGTAATCGCAGACCTTGGCAAGCATCGAAGGATCGGGACCGGTCTTCGCCGTATCGACGACGCGGAAATCCGGCCACCATGGAAGCGAGCGGCTTGCTTCGTCCCGCGTCCTCGCGGCATCGATATCGACAATCGTGACATAATTTGCATCCTGCTCGGATTCGACGAGCGCGGTGCGGCCATCGAAATCGATATGCAGATCGTGATTATGGCCGGATAGGATAAGATCGACGGAATGCGTATTCATCAAGGCGGCGCCCGTCGCCTTGTCCGCATGCACGATGGCGATGACGAGATCGGCGCCCGCCGCGCGCGCGCTTTTGGCGCCCGCGAGCACCGCCGGGATCGTTGGTCCGAAAACGAGGTCGCCGGGGCGCGAGGCGCTCGCCGTCGCTTCGTAGGCGGCGCCGATGAGCGCGAGCTTGAGGCCGTCCGCCTCGATCAGCAATCGTTCTTGATGATAGCGCGGGAGCGTGCCATCGCGATTTTTAAGGTTTGCCGCGAGAATCGGGAAACAGGCCTCCTTTATCCGCTCGAAATAGACATCCTTGCCAAAATCGAACTCATGATTGCCGGGAACGAAAACATCGAGCCCCACATCGTTGAAGAGATCGATCATATGCGCGCCTCGGTCGAAGCGCGACAACAGGCTCGGCGACAGCGTATCGCCGGCATGGACGCAAACAAGATGGCGGCCTTCGGTGAGCGCCCTCTCGCGTTCGGCTTTCACAGCAGCCGCCAAGCGCGCCATGCCGCCGCGCCCATCCTTGTTCTCCTCGATCCGGTAG
>JBATYB010000545.1:0-3696 GCA_049673825.1 Methylocella sp.
TAAGGGGCCATGACGCCATCGAAACGTTCCGGCCTTCCGTCTTCCGGCGGCTACGGCGGAAACGTGGCGGTTGGACCGGCATCCGTGAAAAAAATACCCAACCCGATCGACCGGCACGTCGGCAGCCGCGTCCGCATGCGGCGCGTCATGCTCGGCATGAGCCAGGAAAAATTGGGAGAAGCTTTGGGTCTGACGTTTCAACAGGTCCAAAAATACGAAAAAGGCACGAATAGGATCGGGGCGAGCAGACTGCAGCAGATCTCACGGACGCTCGATGTTCCTCCGGCCTTTTTTTTTGAAGGAGCGCCGTCCTTCGAGGCAGTTGCCAATCCCGAACCGGGGCGCATGGGCGTCGCGGAAGCTTCGAACGCCCCCTATCTCGCTGATTTTTTAGCGACCGCCGAGGGCCTGCATTTGAACATGGCCTTTGCCCGGATTCACGATCCGAAAATCCGCAAGCGGATCGTCGATCTCGTGTCCTCGCTCGCCGGCGAAGAGCCAGGCCCGCGCGAAACCCGAGACCCCGACGAAGACACCGCGGGATAAATGGAACGCGTTCGGTTTGACGAACACGATGGCGCGAATAGCTTGACAAAACGAACGGCTTACCAAAAGCATTGTCGCGATAATCATTTCTATCGGAGTTAGGCCCATGGCGCGCGAAGATTACCTGTTTACTAGTGAATCCGTGGCCGAAGGCCATCCGGACAAGGTGTGCGACCGGATTTCCGACGAGATCGTTGACCTTTTCTTCCGCGAAGGCGCCAGGGCCGGTTTGGACCCCTACCAGATCCGGGTTGCCTGCGAGACCTTGGCGACGACCGATCGGGTCGTCATCGCGGGCGAAGTGCGCGGCGCGGCGATTGGCCAGGATGCGATCGAGGCCGCGGCGCGCGGCGCGATCAAGAACATCGGCTATGAGCAGGAAGGTTTCCATTGGCGAACCGCCGAAGTCGAGATCCTGCTCCATGCCCAATCCGCCGACATCGCGCAAGGCGTCGACGCCGCCGGCAACAAGGACGAGGGAGCGGGCGATCAAGGGATCATGTTCGGCTACGCCTGCCGGGAAACGCCGGAGTTCATGCCGGCGCCGATCTATTACGCCCACAAAATTCTCAAGGAACTCGCCTTCGAACGCAAGTCAGGCTCCGGCCCCGCCGCCAAGCTCGGCCCGGACGCCAAAAGCCAGGTAACGGTCAAATATGTTCGCGGCGAGCCGGTCGGCGTGACGCAGATCGTGCTTTCGACGCAACATCTGGACGAAAATCTGAGCTCGCAAGACGTCCGCGATATCATTGAACCCTATATCCGGAAAACCTTGCCGGAAGGCTGGATCGCCGCGGACACGGTTTGGCACGTCAACCCGACCGGGAAGTTCGTGATCGGCGGCCCTGCCGGCGATTGCGGCTTGACCGGGCGCAAGATCATTGTCGACACCTATGGCGGCGCGGCACCGCATGGCGGCGGCGCATTTTCGGGCAAGGATCCGACAAAGGTTGATCGCTCGGCTGCCTATGCCGCCCGTTACCTCGCCAAAAATGTCGTTGCCGCGGGTCTCGCCGATCGCTGCACGCTCCAGCTTTCCTACGCGATCGGCATTGCCGAGCCGCTGTCGCTCTATGTCGATACCCACGGCACCGGCCGGGTCGCGGAAGAAAAGCTCGAGGCAACCCTCTTCGAGGCCATGCGCCTTTCCCCGCGCGGCATCAGGGAACATCTTAAGCTTAACCGCCCCATATACGCGCGCACCGCCGCCTATGGCCATTTCGGCCGCGCGCCCGACGCCGAGGGCGGTTTTTCCTGGGAAAAAACCGATTTGGCGCAGAAACTGAAAGCGCATCTCGCCTGATTTCACCAAGATTGGGCGGCACGCGGCAGGACATGAACCCCGGACGTCAAACCGGAAAGCCGCGATCGCCGCGGCCAGGCGCCGCAACGCCGCGGGAAACCCAAGCGAATTCGCCCAGCTTGCATGGACGGCGCCGAGGCAGGAAGCTGGGCGCACATCATGCCTCGCTGTTGCGCACGGCTTTGCCGGGTCTCAGCTTCGATGCATCGCGGCCCATTGCCGATCCCGCTTGTCTGTTTCCCGATAGGCCCTCCGCGCTTTGGCTCGAAATTGGCTTTGGCGGCGGCGAGCATCTCGCCGCCCAGGCGCAGGCGCATCCTGATATCGGCTACATCGGCTGCGAGGCCTTTTTGAACGGCATCGCCAAGGCCTTGGCGCTCATCGAAGCGGGTCGGTTGCGAAATGTGCGCCTCTACGATGGCGATGCCCGGGCGGTGATCGAAGCGCTGCCATGGAGGGCCTTGGACGGCGCCTATCTGCTTTATCCCGACCCTTGGCCAAAGCGGCGCCACCACAGGCGCCGGTTCCTGTCCGGCGAAATGCTGACTCTGCTCGCGCGGGTCATGCGTTCGGGCGCGGAGCTTCGCTTCGCAACCGACATCGACGGCAACGCGGGCTGGACCTTGGCGCGTGTCTTGCGCTCGCCAGAATTTGTCTGGGCGCCGGCGGGCCCCAGGGATTGGCAAACGGCCTGGGACGGATGGACCGGCACGCGATACGAAGCGAAAGCGCTCCGCGGCGGGCGAAGGCCTGCCTATTTCACATTCCTCCGCAAATAACGCTCGTTCGCTCCAATCGAACCGGATTAGGTTCCGAAGCGTTTTCATCGCGCGGTTACTCTCGCAGTGCAGCAGAAAGTAGTTCAGTATACCTGAGCTATGCGTCAGTGCTAAAAAATAAGGCTTTACTTGATCGTTCTTTTGGTGTCTAATGTATGGTAATAATCAATAATTGTCGCGACATAGCTAGTCGCGTCATCGAGGAGAAGTTGCGTGGCCGTCCTATTAATCGGGAGCGTCCTGCTGGGGGCGGTTCTCGGGCGGTTTTTCAAGGTTTGGGTTCTCGTCCCAGCGTGCGCGTTCGTCCTCGCCGCGGTTCTCGTCAGATCCGCCGACGGCGAGCACGGTGTGCTGCGTCCGCTTCTTGAATTCGCCGTGCTGAACGCAACTCTCCAAATCGGTTACGTCCTCGGCCTGCTTTACTTTTTCCTTGCCAGAGCCGGTCGCACCGCCAAGGAAAAACCCGCCCGCGCGCATCCTCTGCTCCGCCACTAGCGGCGCCACGGAACCGGTAATGCCCTGCGAGAGGCCGCGCGGCACAGGCGCATAATTTTATCGCTGTGAGCGTTTTTGGACAGACGGACTTGCGCCGGCCAAAGATACACGCCTCTGGACCGGCTAAACTTACATTATCGTTTTTTTGCCTTTTCGGACAGTTGGATTTGCGCCGGCCTAGCGGAATTGTAGCCGTCCCGCTCCTTACCGGCTTGCTGCCGAAGACGCCGGTTCGCCAGCATCCGGGAGCGGCCCCGGAATGGCGCCCCGCCGCTTTGCCCGCCGCGCTAGCGTTTCTCACCGTCCATGGTGTGAGTCCGGCGGTCTTGCTCACCGCCGCCGCGGAGGCGCGCCGGCAAGCCATCGCGCCGGAGGCCGCCGCGCTTGCGAGCGGAACGATCCGGGAGCGTTTCTTTTATCAGTGTCTCGCGCATCACCTTGGCGCGGCCTTTATCGACGGCGAGATAGCGCTCGGCGCCGGCGCGCGCTATCCCCATGCGGTTCATGCGGGCCTTGCGCCGCTCGACGACGGCGATGGCTCGTGCTGGCTCGCCGCGCCGCGCGGCCGGTTGC
>JBATYB010000546.1:0-6373 GCA_049673825.1 Methylocella sp.
CCTCCCGGTCGACCAAATAAGCATAGCTGGCCTTTCCGACGTGACCCGCGTTCACGAAATCCGAAAGAAATTTCAGATTGATCTCGGCTACCGTGACACCGGCCTTCGGGCCCGAATGTGCCATGGCGATCAGCACGAACGGCTCGCGCGCGTGGAAATAGACCGGCGACCACCAGACGCCATCGGCGATCGCTTCGGTGAATCTGGGAACGTGCGAGTAATCGGTGCGTGTCCCGGCCGCGACGGTATCGCGCAAGGTTCTCAGCTGCTCATGACCGGCGCCGTCGAGCTGCACGAGTTCGTCGATGGCGGGCATCTGGTCCAGCAGCGCCGCATAGTCCGACCGCCGCTGTTCGATCGTGACGTCGCTGGCCCGCGTCACCCAGCTGATCTGCCGTTCGATGTCGGACATGAACTGCTCGATGCGGCGCGCCGTCGCCACGGCCTTTTCGGACTGCACGCCCACCAGCGTCGTCGTGGTCTCGCGGTACATGAACCAAGTTTCGACCGCGCCGTTCACGGCGAGCACGAACACGACCAGTCCGACGAACGAGACGACGAATTTGGCGAACAAACCTCCCCGGTGCAACCATCCTTCGCGCCGCGCCTTAGCCATTCCATTCACAAGAGATCTGCTGCCTGCCATGTCAAGCTTAGCCCGCCTGCCGAAGAAACCAATTAAGGCGCGCAGCGCAATATGTCACGCAAGAAGCGGTCGCGCGGCTATGGCGCTTCGAATAACGCGCCCGCAATTGACTGATGATTGAGTTCAGCAATCCCGCATCACATTTGGCATGGGTAAAAAAATTGGCCAGCCGGTCGTTTGTCCGGTTGAGGCCTAAAATCTTACAAGGCCGCATACGTCTCCCGCCGCGAAGCGCGCGGCAGCCTAACACCAAACCCGGGCTTCGCGGCCCGTTTCCGTCCGCGCCGTTGACAGCAAGGTGAGATGATGATGCAGTTTTGGACCAATCGGTTGATTTATTCATCTGGGGAAGGTGGCGTGAAAGCGGAATTTCGAACAAGTCTTTTGGTATTATTGGCCCTAGCGATCGTTTGGACGACTCCGGTCCCAGCGCAGCAATCGGAAATTGGTGCGATCAACAAGCGGTTCGATGTTCTCTTCGCCGCGGGGGATTACGCCGGCGCGCTCGTCGAGGGGCAGAAACTCGAGGCAGCCGTCAGGGCGCGGGTGGGTGTGAACCATCGTGATTATGCGCTCGTGCTTTCCAAGCTGGCGGTGGTGTACAGCTCCCAAGGCAAATATGCCGAGGCGGCGGAGTTCTTCAAACGCGCGCTCGCCATAGAGGAGAAAGCCCTCGGCCCGAGCCATCCGGAAGTGGCCATAACCCTCAACAACTTCGCCGGTGTGTATCAATCGCAAGGCAAATATGCCGAGGCCGCTGGCCTCTATCAGCGTGCGCTCGCCATAGAGGAGAAGGCCGTCGGCCCGAGCCATCCGGAAGTGGCCAGGACCCTTGATAACGTCGCCGGTGTGTATCAATCGCAGGGCAAATATGCCGAGGCGGAGGCGCTTTTTAAGCGCGCGCTTGCCATAAGGGAAAAAGCGCTCGGCCCCGGCCATCCCGATGTGGCCGGGACCCTCGACAACCTTGCCAATGTGTATGACGACCAAGGCAAATATGCCGAGGCGGTGGAGCTCCATCAGCGTGCTCTCGCCATAGAGGAGAAAGCCCTCGGGCCGAGCCATCCGGAAGTGGCCATAACCCTCAACAACCTCGCCAGTGTGTATCGCTTGCAAGGCAAATATGCCGAGGCGGTGGAGCTCCATCAGCGTGCGCTCGCCATATGGGAGAAAGCGCTTGGCCCGAGCCATCTGAATGTGGCCGACAGCCTCCAAAACCTCGCAATTGTGTATGACGAGCAAGGCAAATATGCCGAGGCCGCTGGCCTCTATCAGCGTGCGCTCGCCATAGAGGAGAAGGCCCTCGGTCCGAGCCATCCGGAAGTGGCCAGGACCCTTGAAAACGTCGCCGGTGTGTATGAATCGCAGGGCAAATATGCCGAGGCGGAGGCGCTTTTTAAGCGCGCGCTTGCGATAAGGGAAAAAGCGCTCGGCCCCAGCCATCCCGATGTGGCCGGGACCCTCAACAACCTTGCCAATGTGTATGACGACCAAGGCAAATATGCCGAGGCGGTGGAGCTCCATCAGCGTGCGCTCGCCATATGGGAGAAAGCCCTCGGACCCGATCATCCCGATGTGGCCAGGAGCCTCAACAACCTCGCCAATGTGTATGACGAGCAAGGCAAATATGCCGAGGCGGTGGCGCTCCATCAGCGTGCGCTCGCCATAAGGGAGAAAGCGCTTGGCCCGAGCCATCCGAATGTGGCCGACAGCCTCAACGACCTCGCCGTTGCCTATCGATCGCAAGGCAAATATGCCGAGGCGGCCGAGCTAGACCAGCGCGCGCTCGGCATCGAAGAGAAGGCGCTCGGCCCCAGCCACCCGGATGGAGCCCGCACCCTCAACAACTTAGCTTTTACATACCAGACGGCGGGAAAACCCGACCTTGCCCTTGTTTATTCGCGTAAGGCGACCGCCGCGGTCGTTGCCCATGGTCTCACCGGCGATACTGGGAGCGAAAAGATGGGCGGTGCCGGGGGGTTGATCGCGCACCGCGCGGATTATTTCGTGCTGCACGTCGCCAATCTCGCTTCCGCGGGCCGTGCCGGGCTCGAACCCATGCCCGCTCTCGGCCATGAGGGGTTTGAGATCGCGCAATGGGCGGAGCAGTCTTCGGCGGGAGCGGCCGTGCACCAGATGGCGCTGCGCTTTTCTTCTGGCGACAGTGCCGTTGCCAAGCTGGTGCGGGAACATCAGGATCTGGCTGCCGCCTGGCGGGGGCAGGACAAGGCGCTCATCGCCGCACTATCAAAACCCGAGGCGCAACAAGATCGCAAGGAGACCGAGCGGCTGCGTAAAGAGATCGCGGAGACCGAGCAAAAACTTGCCGCCAATGCGGCGCGGCTTGAAAAAGATTTTCCCGATTATGCCGCGCTCGCCGATCCAAAGCCCTTAAAAGTCGAAGAGACGCAAAAATTGCTGCGCCCCGAGGAAGCGCTCGTCTTTATCTTGCCAGGCGGCAAGGAGAGTTATGTCTTCGCTTTGACGCGCGATGCGTTCGACTGGCAAACGATCCCGCTTGGCAAGCAAGTTTTGGCGGAAAAGGTTTCGGCATTCCGGCATGGCCTCGACGTCGATGAGCTGAATAAATCGGTCGCGGCGGGAAAGCCGGAACTTTTCGACCTCAACCTCGCGCAAGAGCTTTATGCTTCTCTGCTCGGCCCCGCCGATGCGCTCATCAAGGACAAACGCCATCTCCTGATCGTGCCGTCGGGTCCGCTCACCGCGCTTCCTTTTCATCTGCTCGTAACCCAGAAGTTTGCAGGTGCTGCAAAGGATGCCGAAGTCTTTGGGCGCTACCGCGACGCCGCCTGGCTCATCAAGCGGCAGGCGATTACCATTCTGCCTTCGGTTCCGAGCCTCAAGGCCTTGCACTTTTCCGCGCGCACGGATGAGGGCGCGAAGCCGCTCATCGGCTTTGGCGATCCTCTTTTCCGCTCGGAGGAAAATATTGCTTTTGATACCGGCAAACAGGAAGGAAGAATCCAAACCGCGTCGCGTTCGACACGCGGCTATGCGGACTATTGGCAGGGCGCGGAGCTTGATCGCGCAAGGCTCGCCGAAGTGCCGCCGCTGCCCGACACGGCCGAAGAGCTGAAGGCGGTCGCAAAGACGCTTGGCGCGCCTTTCAGCGATATTTATCTAGGGAAAGACGCAAGCGAAACGAACGTGAAACGCGCGCCGCTTTCGGACTATCGCGTGGTCTATTTCGCCACCCATGCCCTGGTGGCGGGCGACATCAAAGGGCTCGGCGAACCGGCCTTGCTTTTGTCCGTGCCGAAGAAGCCAAATGATTTCGACGACGGCTTGTTGACCGCGAGCGAGGTTGCGCAACTGAAGCTCAATGCCGATTGGGTTGTGCTGTCCGCCTGCAACACCGCGGCCGGCGACACGCCCGGCGCCGAAGCTTTGTCTGGTCTTGCCCGCGCGTTCTTTTATGCCGGCGCCCGGGCGCTGCTTGTCTCGCATTGGGCGGTCGACTCGAAAGCCGCGACGCGACTCACGACCTCGACCTTCGACAATCTCGCATCCGACCCCGCGATCGGCCGCGCCGAGGCGTTGCGGCGCGCCATGCTCGCCTACATGAACGACACTTCGGAGCCGCGCAACCCCTATCCGGCCTTCTGGGCACCATTCGCCGTGGTGGGCGAGGGAGCCGGGAAATGAGCTGACGAGTTGCCTTAAAGCAATTGTAACATAATCCTCTCAGCGGCCGAATAAATCGCGCAGGAAATCAAGATTGGGAACCTGGGTGTCGCGCGAATCGGATCCTTTTGCGCCTCCCGTCGAATTCGGGCCAACGTCCTTGCGATCATGTGTCGAAGGACCGAAAAGATTTCCCAAGCCCTGCGTGAGCGTGTCAACCCCGGCCCCCGATTGCGCATTGCTGCCGCCGGACAACCCCTTGCCGAGAGCATGTAGCTTGGCGTAAGCGGCGTCCGGATCGTCCAGGATTCCGGCAATATCGGGATAGATTCGCGGCTCGCCCCAGGTCCCCTCCACGACGACCGGCACCCCGAGACCGGCCGGGTCCGCGGAGCCGCCCTGGCCTTCGAGGCTCATGACGAGTTTCGGATCGAGTTTGAACCACAGTGTTTTTGCGGCGATATCGGCGGAACCCGCACCGTTCACGCGCACGAGGGGTCCCATCAATTGCAGATTATCCGTCGCCGCTCGACCGTTGCTGATACGGAAGAACGCGCTGAGCTGGGAGAGATCCGTCTTTTCAGCCTTGTTCTCCTGCCAGCCGGTGAGCGGGTTTACCGCCAAGGCGCGGATCATCTTCGCGACGTTGATGGCGCGGATCTCCCCGTCCTGGACAAGGATGTCCGCTGATCCGCCGAGCGTCGACATGACGGCGCGGAGGCTTGCCCCCGTCGCATGCACGTCGATTTTCGCCTGCAGATGCCCGTCGAGGGCATCGAAATTAGCCACGTCGATCAGCAGCGGCAGCGCACGCAGCCCCTTCAGGTTGATTCGCATGGCCTGATTTGGCATCGCATCGGAGGTATCGACGAGCAGAACGCCATCGCCTTGGCCGCCATAGAGCCCGATATCCGGAAACTCGGCTTTCAGCACCCCGCTGGCGACCGTCCCCCGAACCGACACAGGTGCGAAGCGGAACTTGTCGACTCTAAACTCGGCGGCCGAGATTTGGATGTCAGCATCGAAGTAATTCAATGGGTCGATGTTGACCTTTCGATCGCTCCACGGCTGGTTCCAATCCGAGTGAGGTCCGGTGCCGCCAAATCCAAATCCGGGACCGCCGGCATCTGATGTTTTGGCAGGCACAAGCCCCAGCGTTAGACGTTGGAAGTCCAGGTCCGCCTTTACCACTGGTTTGCCGGCGAACTCGACCGAGGCCCAACCATTGAATGTGCTTTGGCCGATCATTCCTTTCAGCCCGTTGATCGTCAGCGTCGAGCCGGCCACCTTGATGTTGGCCGCGCCGGAGAGCGGATCTTGCAGCAAGCCGGGGGCCTCGAAAACCAAATGGACCGGGACGGCCTGTCCCTTCCAGGAGTCGGCCGGCCCAACCGCTTTGACCTGAATCCGAAGTGTTTGATCACCCCACCGTCCTAGCGCCTTGATGCCGGGCGGGCCGTCCCGCCCGGACAGCGAGGCCGTCAGAGCGATCCCGTTGATTCGACTCTCGAAGTGGTCCCTTGCGCTGGAGAGCACGACGGTGCCGTCTTCGATGGTTACCCGGTCGGCTGGAAAGTTCTTCGCGGAGACGGACGAGTCGCTCCCCGATCGCACCGATGCGTTTCCCGTGGGGTTCGATCGCCGGCGCACGAGCGGAACGCGCAGAACCGGGCGCGCAATGGCGATCTCGCTGATCCGCGGATAGCCTGCGAACAGGCTCGAAAACGCAATTGAGAAGCGCATGCTTTCGGCGGTGAGCTTGCCCCGCGGATCTGCGTCGTTTGCGTCGAACAGGCCGATGTCGCGAACTGTCAAGGTCGGTGACGGCCAGAACGCCACCGTCGAATTGCCGCCGATCCGCAAGCGATATCCGGTATCGGCTTCAACTCTGTTTTGTAGCGCGCCCACCAGGAGACCGGCGGGAACTCCCAGCACCAGGGCAAGCAAGGCCGTCACCAAAACAGCGCCAATACCTATGGTCGCGATCTTCAATGTCTTCATGTCGATTTCCCATGCTAATGAATTTCGGCGGAAGCGACAGCGATGCGCCGAATGGCCCATCCTGCCTCGCCGGGCGACGTG
>JBATYB010000547.1:0-4070 GCA_049673825.1 Methylocella sp.
CGTTCATTGCCCAACTATAGCAAGTTCTTTGGTTTGGGAACTCGAAATCATCCGTACCCCCGGCCGCGATGGCGTCCACTTCAGCGAGGGTAAATTGATCGTGTGAAATCCGAATTATTTGTAATAACAAGCGGATTGCCGAGGCCACATGATACCGTGACAGGGCCGGCCCGGCGCGGCGAGCACCCGGTTTTGGAAATTTGAGCGGAGGTCGGGCGGCGTGGCAGGGGACAAGGTTCTGGTCACGGGAGCTTCGGGCTTCGTCGGGTCCGCCGTGGCGCGTGCCGTGATCCGTTCCGGCTATCGCGTGCGCACCTTGCTTCGTCCAACCAGCAAACGAATGAATCTCGCCGGTCTCGACGTCGAGATCGTGGAAGGCGACATGCGCGACGCGGCCGCGGTCGCGCGGGCCGTGGCGGGCGCGCGTTTTCTGTTCCATGTCGCCGCCGACTACCGCCTCTGGGCCCGCAACCCGCAAGAAATTTTGTGGAACAATCGGGAGGGGACCAGGCTTCTTATGCAAACGGCCCTGGCGGCGGAAGTGGAGCGCATCGTCTATACGAGCAGTGCCGCAACCATCGCGTGCGCGGCTGATGGCGGACAGGCCGACGAGACGATGCGGCTAGGCGAATCCTACGCGATCGGGGCTTATAAGCACAGCAAGGTTGCCGCGGAGCAAGTTGTCGAAACGATGATCGCCTGCGCTGATTTGCCAGCCATTATCGTGCATCCGACGGCGCCGATCGGACCGCGCGACCAGAAGCCGACGCCAACCGGGCGGATCATCGTCGAGGCGGCGTCCGGCCGCATTCCGGGTTTCGTCGACACCGGGCTCAATCTCGTGCATGTCGACGATGTCGCGAACGGGCATCTCGCCGCCCTGCTCCATGCAAAGCCCGGCGAACATTATATCCTCGGAGGCCAAAACGTGATGCTCGCGGAGTTCCTTGGCCAAATCGCGATCCTGTGCGGCCGCCGCCCCCCAGACTTCGGCTGCCGCGCCCGCTGGTTTATCCCTTTGCGTTCGGGGCGGAAACCATGGCACGTGTGACGCGGCGCGAGCCTTTCCTGACAATCGACGGACTGCGCATGTCGAAGCACCGGATGTTCTTTAGTTCCGCGAAGGCCGAACGCGATCTCGGCTACAAGGCGCGACCCTATCCCGATGCGCTCAAGGAGGCCTTGGCGTGGTTTCGCGGCAGTGGGCAACTGCGATGACTCCCGGCTTGCCGATGAAACCTTCGAAAACGCATTGGCAAGAAAATTTTCCCGTCGCCTCCGTGCTCATCGCGCCAAGACATCGTGCCACAATTCTTGCCTATTACCGCTTTGCCCGCGGCGCCGACGACGTCGCCGACAGTCCTTCGCTCGCGCCGGACGCCAAGCTTGCCGGGCTCGACCTTTTCGAGGCAACATTGACCGGGCGAAGCGAGGCGGTCGAAGCCGCGCTGCCGCTGCGCGCGGCTCTCGCAGGGCGAAAGCTCTCGCCGCGTCATGCGCTCGATCTGCTGCGCGCCTTCCGGATGGATGCCGTCAAACATCGCTACGCGAATTGGTCAGAATTGATGGACTACTGCGCCTATTCCGCGGCGCCGGTCGGGCGCTTCGTTCTCGATGTGCATGGCGAGAGCGAATCCACCTGGCCCGCCTCGGACGCGCTTTGCACGGCGCTTCAGATTATCAATCATTTGCAAGACTGCGGCGCCGACTATCGCGACCTCGATCGCGTCTACGTTCCGCAAGATGCGTTCGCCGCGCAAGGCCTTCGGCCGGACTCGCTCGGCGCCGCAAAAGCATCGCCGGAGCTGCGCGCGGTTTTGCAGGGCGTCGCCCGGCGGACCGCGCCGCTGGTCGATTTGGGGCGCCGCCTTCCGGCCCAGGTCCGCGACTTCCGCCTATGCCTGGAGACCGCCGTGATCGCGCGCCTCGCCGGCAAGCTCAATGCCCTGCTGCTCGAACGCGATCCGTTGAGCGAACCGGTGCATTTGACGAAGTCCGGCGCTCTCGCCTGGTCGAGCATCGGCGTTGCCGATGGGCTTTGGGCCTTCTCCCGGCTGCGACGGATCGCGGCGACGCCGATCGGTGGCGCATGAGAGGCGGGGCCGGGGCCGCGGAGCCAGCCGATGCGTCCACCAGTGCGCGCGGCAGTACCTTCAATGCGGCGATGCGTATTCTGCCGCGCCCGCGCCGCGAGGCGATGTTTGAAATCTATTCCTTCTGCCGCGCTGTGGACGATATCGCGGACGAAACGGGGCCACGCCACGCCCGCAGGCAAGCGCTCGCCAAATGGCGGCGCGATATCGGCGCGCTTTATACAGGCGGGAGCGCCGCAACCCGCGCGCGCGCAAGGTTGCGAGGTCTCGCCATGGCAATCCATGCCTTCGGCCTGCGGTGCGAGGATTTTTACGCCGTGATCGATGGCATGGAGATGGATGTCGAGGCCGATATAAGGGCGCCCGATTTGGCCACGCTCGATCTTTATTGCGATCGCGTGGCGGGCGCGGTCGGACGCCTTTCCGCGCGTGCTTTCGGGATGCCCCAAGCGGAAGGTCAAGGCCTCGCGCATCATCTTGGCCGCGCGCTCCAGCTCACCAACATTTTGCGCGATCTCGACGAGGACGCGGCCCTCGGCCGGCTCTACCTGCCACGCGAAGATCTCCGCGCGGCGGGCATCGGCGATGCGGAGCCGCGAGAGGTTCTCGCCAATCCGGCGCTGGGCCGGGCCTGTGCCCCAGTCATCGCCCGTGCAAAAAGGCATTTCGGCGAGGCGGCGCAAATCATGGCGAGCTGCCCCCGCGCGAGCGTGCGCGCGCCGAGGATCATGGCGGACGTCTACTGGGCCATTCTCGCCGGCTTGGAAAGGCGCGGTTTCGCCGCGCCGCGCCAACGCATTCGCACGCCGCGCCATCACGTCGTCCTGGCGGTTTTGCGTTACGGCCTCCTTTAATGAATAAACCCACCATCCATGTCGTCGGCGCGGGGCTTGCCGGGCTCGCGGCGGCGGTGCGTCTTGCGGGAGGGCCCCGTGAAATCGTGCTGCACGAGGCCGCGCGGCAGGCGGGTGGGCGCTGCCGGTCCTTTTACGATCCGGCGCTCGGCATGACGATCGATAATGGCAATCATTTGCTACTATCGGGAAATCACGCCGCGCGAAAGTTCTTGACCGAGATCGGGAGCGAGGACCGATTGGCGGGTCCACTGGAAGCCGAGTTTGCTTTCGTCGATCTGGCAACCAAGGAGCGCTGGCGTTTACGCCCAAATGCAACGAAGCTTCCCTGGTGGATTTTCTCGCCGGTCCGGCGGGTGCCGGGCACCGGCCCGTTCGATTATCTTGGCCTCCTGCGGCTTCTTGTTCCCGGCAAGGACGCGCCGGTCGGCGCGGTCATCCGCTGCGACGGATTGCTTTACAAGCGGCTGTGGCGGCCGTTTTTTCTCGCTGCCTTGAATACCGAGCCTGCCGAAGCTTCATCCCACCTCGCCGCCGCCGTGGTGCGGGAAACGCTTGCCAGGGGAGGCCGCGCCTGCCGCCCCCTCGTCGCCACACACGGCCTCTCCGCCGCGTTCGTCGAGCCCGCGCTCGATTATCTCGTTAAACGCGGGGCAAGGATCCGGTTCGACCATAGGCTGCGGCGGGTAGAGTTTGCGAACGGCAACGCCGCCGCCCTCGATTTCGGCGACGATGCGGTGCGACTCGACGCAGCGGACAAAGTCGTTCTCGCGGTTCCGCCCCATGCCGCGCAGGGCCTCGTGCCGGGCTTGCAAACGCCAAATGCCCATCGCGCGATCGTCAACGCCCATTTCAGAATCGCCCCGCCAAGGAACTGCCCGGCTATTTTGGGCATCGTCAACGGGACCATCGAATGGCTGTTCGCGTTTCCCGGCAGGCTGTCGGTCACTATCAGCAGTGCCGATCGCCTGCTCGATGTCCCGCGCGAAAAACTCGCCGAAACCATTTGGGCGGAAGTCGCGGAAGTGACACGGATTGAAAAGCCGCTTCCGCCATGGCAGATCGTCAAGGAAAAGCGGGCGACGTTCGCCGCGACGGTTGACGAAAACGCGCGGCGGCCCGG
>JBATYB010000548.1:0-3430 GCA_049673825.1 Methylocella sp.
GGTTTCGGCTCTCCGGGCATTTGCGACACGATTTTTAAAACCCGTTGGGACATCGCCGGAGCAGCCCGGAAAGCCGCGGAGCCCGCAGCCTCGCGCCTGCGGTCATAGTTTCGCCGGACGCTGCGAAACCGTTACCGCCGGTCGAGGGCCTGCTACCGGGGCGGATGCGTATCTTCGATCGTCTGGATGACTTCGAACCCTTCAAACTCCGGATGCCCGAGCGTGAGCGGCTTGCGCTCGCCGGCCTGCTGGTGGGCGGCGCGGAATTGCGCGGATTTGGTCCAGGCGCTGAAATCTTCTTGCGTCGCCCATATCGTGTGCGATGAATAAAGCACGTGGTCCTCGCGTTCGGGACCGCGCAGCAAATGAAAGGCGACGAAACCCTTGACCTCGCCGAGCCTTGAGTCCCGCGTGAGCCAGGCATCCTCGAAGGCTTTGCGTTCTTCCTTGATTACTTTGAACCGGTTCATGGCGATGAACATTTTGGTCTTCTCCAAGGCGGAGCGCTTTTGTGCCGATGTCTATGTTATGCGAAAAGCCGCGGCATTGGTCCTGATGGCGTCTTTCGTTGCGATAGTGCCGCGAGGCGCGGCAGCGCCGCCGAGCGAGCCCCGCGCGACGGCAGTATTCCCGGTTGAGCTGTGGGATACCAGCGGAGAGGGTGCAAAACCAGGCCAGGCGGAGCGGCTAAAGCTTGCCACGAATAAGCTTACCGAGCTTATGGAGCACACCGGCCGCTACCGCGGCGTCGATCTTTCCCGCTTCGCCGCGCGAATTGCGGCGACCGAACCACGTTACAATTGCAACGGATGTTGGCGCGACGTTGCGCGCGACGCCGGTGCCGAGCTGGCGGTCCTCGCGGTTGTGCATAAGGTCTCGACATTGATCTCCTCCGTCGATCTTTATGTCGCCGATCTCGCGACCGGCAAATATATTGCGCATGCCGATGCGCAGTTCCGCGGCGACGACGACAGGGCCTATGTCCGGGCTTTCGAGTTTCTCGTCAACGAGCGCCTGAACCGCAAATGACCGTTCCCCGCCGCGATGGCAAGAGCGTTGCCGGCCGCGTTCAAGGTTCGAAATCCTCGAAAATAATCTGATCCGCCCAAAGTCTTCCCCGTGCGAGCGCTTCCCGCGAGCGCACCGTCCAGGTCATGACCGGCATCCCAATTCCATTCCGGCAGAGCATCGGCACGGCATGCGGCAAATCGGCAAGATTCCAAGATAGGAAATCCGGCCGCGCGAGCGGAAAATCCCTGAGATCCGCCAAGCTTGCGCGCCGTTCTTGCGGCAGACCGGCCCATTCCTCGCCGCTGTCGTAGCGCGCTTGCGCGACAAGCCCCAACGGGCACGCGGCACCCGCGCCACGCAGATGGACGAGGACCGCCGGATCGAAGCTTTTGAGGCAGACCGGCCCCGCATAGGCGGCTGCGGCAGCCATCCCCCGATCGGCAAGGCGCATGTCGCCATCGTAACGGCTTTTGATCTCGACGATGACCGGAGCGCGGCCGCCGACGCGGGCGAGAAAATCCGGCAGCGAAACGATCCTTTGATCGCAGTCCTTATAGGACAGCCGGCCCAGCTCCTGGGCGCGGAACGCATCGACGCGGCCTTCCGCCCGCATCAAGCGGTCGAGGGTAAAATCGTGGAACACCACGGCTTCGCCATCTTTTGCGCGCTGAATATCGCACTCGATCGCGTAGTTCCTGGCGATTGCCGCGGCGGCGGCGGCGGGAGTATTTTCGACCAATCCGAACTGCGTGGAATGAAGACCCCGGTGCGCGATCGGCCGCGCCGTCAGCCAGCCCGGCGCATTTAATGTCCACCCCGTCAAGTGCCCGCGACCTCAAACAAGGCTTCGATCTCGACAGCGCTATCCAGCGGCAATCCGGCGACGCCGACCGTCGATCTTGCGTGACGGCCTTTGTCGCCCAGGACCTCCACCATGAAGTCCGAGGCGCCGTTCATCACGCCGGCCAAATTGGCAAAACCCGGCGCCGCATTGATGAAACCGCCGAGCCTTACGCAACGCGAAATCCTGTCGAGATCGCCCAGGGCCGCCTTGGCTTGCGCGAGAATGTTTATGGCGCACAAGCGCGCCGCCGCTTGTCCCGCCTTGCTTGAAACCGCCACCCCGAGCTTGCCGGTATGCGCGGGATCGAGCTTGCCGCTTGGACCAAACGGAAGCTGGCCGGAAACGGCCAGAAACGAGCCGGAAACGACAAAAGGAAGATAATTGGCGACAGACGCCGCGGGAGAGGGCAACGATATCCCCAACGCCGCCAATCTCTCTTCGGCCGTCATGACCAAGCTCCCGGTTCCCGGCAGGATACCCAAAAGCGTAAAACCAGTTGATTGTAAAGCGTTAACCCGCGAACCGCCCGGGCCGGCTTGCCAGCGGGGCTCGATAACTCTAAACTTCAGCGTCGGAAGGACATCGCTATGGGTTGGATCGGACCATGATGCTGGAAAGACCGGACGATGGCGATAAAAAAACATGGCCCAATAAATGCCCGGTGTGCTTTATAGCACAGACAGCGGATAGAGAGCGGCATGGTCTCAGCTCGAAGCAAGCGCGCTCTTGACGGGTACTTTTTTGGCGGCCGGGATCGGCGAAAGCCATAATAGGCATAACGCGCCTTCTTTCGCTGGGCGGCCGACGATTTGCGTGTCCCGGCTTGAAATGAATTCGCTGGGCGCTCGTCCCGTATCGTTCAAGGAACCAACGATCATGCTTGCATGTCATGCAAGGTTTCTGTTCTCGGCCACTATCGCCCTCGCCGCCCTCGCCCTCGCCGCGCTCGACCCTTCGCCGCTCATGGTGGCCGCGGCAAATTCGGCAACCGCCAACGCCGCGCCCCTGCTCCCAGCGACGAGAGACCTGACAAAGGAGATTCCGCTGGTCTCGCATCGCGCGGTTTATGAATTGACTCTTTTGAAATCGGTGGGCAGCAAGAGCCCGACAGCGGCGCATGGACGCATAGCCTTCGAATTTAGCGGCTCCGCCTGCGACGGCTACGTGCAAAATTTCCGGCAATTAACCGAATTGCAGCCCGCCGAAGGCCCCACCCGTGTTTCGGACATGCATTCGGCGACGTTCGAGGACGCCGATGGCCGGAGTTTCGACTTCAAGATGCAGACAACCGTAGATAATGGCGCCACCGAGTCGGTCGATGGAAAAGCCTGGAAGTCCGCCGGCGGGATATTATTGGTAAACCTCGCCAAACCGAAACACGATAAGTTCGAGCTCGATCCCGATGTGGTTTTTCCAACCGAGCATCTGAAACGCATTTTGGCGGCGGCGGAAGCGGGCCAGAACCTGCTCGAAGTCAAGGTCTATGACGGGTCGGAGACCGGCGAAAAGTTCTATGAAACGACAACTTACATCGGCCGTCCGATCGCCGGTCCCGCCCTGGAAAAGGCGGTGCAT
>JBATYB010000549.1:0-5380 GCA_049673825.1 Methylocella sp.
ACTACACGGCGCTCGGCGGTCAGCTGACGGTTTTTGCCCTGCCGCCGACGTTCTAGCTTTCGGCGCGGCATAGCCAAACGCCCGACGCCCGGCGCTCAATCGGCGCCGGGCATTTTACGGGGGGTGCGCATTTTTTCTCGAACAAGGATCCTCTCGTGCAAATCAGCCCTCTGGTGCGGGCCTTTTCCCTCGCCTTGCTTTTCGCGTTCGGGACCGCGGCGATGGCCGAGGCCCCGGGAGATCCCAAAGCCGTAAAGCAGGACGGCAAAGGCAAATATGTCGATGCGAAAGGCGACCCGACCTTTAGCGTGAAGCCGGACGGAACGGTGGATTGGTATACCTATTCCGGCTTCCGCCGCTACCATTCGGAATGCCACGTGTGCCACGGTCCCGATGGGGAAGGCTCGTCGTATGCGCCGGCCCTCAAGGATTCGGTGAAGACAATGAACTACGCCGAATTTTACGGGATTGTCGTCGGCGGCAAGCAGGATATTGGCGGCGGCGAGAACAAGGTCATGCCGGCGCTCGGGGATAACAAGAACGTGATGTGCTACATCGACGATATTTACGTTTATCTTCGCGCCCGGTCCGACGATGCGATAGGCCGCGGAAGGCCTGGAAAACACGACGATAAGCCGCCGCAGGCCGCCGCCGCGGAGGAAGCATGTCTTGGCGAGAAGAGCTAACGGCAAGACGCATGAAATTTGGACGCGCCAGCATCCTGCTTGCGCTGATTTTGCCGGTCTTTTTGATCGCGGCTGACGTATCGGCGCAAACCAGACAAGAGGGTTCGATCGAGCTTGTCGATCCGAAGGTCTTGCGGGTCTGCGCCGACCCCAGGGATCTGCCTTTCTCGAATGAGGCCGGCGAGGGGTTCGAGAACAAAATCGCCGCGCTGCTTGCGCACAAGCTCGGCAAGACGCTCGCCTATGAATATTACCCCGGCGCCACCGGCTTCGTGCGCAATACGCTGAATGCACATCGTTGCGACGTGATCATGGGGATGCCGCAAGGAGACGATATCGTTCAGGGAACAAATCCCTATTACCGGACAAGTTACGCCCTGGTTTCGAAGCAAGGAGCCGGTCTCGAAACGATTGACAGCCTTGAAGATCCGCGTTTGCAAGCCAAGCGCATCGGCATCGTGGCCGGCACGCCGCCCGCGACCAATCTCGCGGTCAATGGGCTTTTGGAGAACGTCAAATCCTATCCGCTCGTGGTCGACACGCGGTTTGACGCGCCGGCCGCGGCGATGATCGCGGATCTTGAAGGTGGCCGCATCGATGCCGCCATCCTTTGGGGCCCGATCGCCGGCTATCTCGCGAACCACTCCAAAATCCCGATGAAGGTCACGCCGCTCGTCAAGGAAACGTCCGGACCGCGGATGATCTATCGAATCGGAATGGGGGTGCGCCATTCCGATCAGGACTGGAAACGTCTCTTGAACAAGCTCATCGCCGAGAACCAGGCCGAGATCATCGCGATTTTGGCATCCTACGGCGTGCCTCTTCTCGACGAGAACAACGCTCTCATCGCCCATCAATGAGAGAGTCCATCGCTTTGCCTTGCGCGGGATCGGGACCGCGTGCATCGATGCCCGGTCATTCCAGGCAGCGTTGAATGACCCTGGCAAGCGCGAAAAGCCGTTGTTCGATGAGCGCCGGCGTCTCGCACGCATAGGTGAGCGACCGGTGCCGTTCATCGAAAACGCGCAAGTCCCATTCCAAGTCCCCTGCGACGCTCTCCCCGTCTTGCCCGCTTGCGCGCGGCGGCTCCTTGCCCGGCTCTTCTCGCGGCAAGGCGTTCTCGGCGCGTATTTTTTCGGCAAGTTCCTTCTGTTTTGCGCCGAAGCGAAGAAGCCCGTCGATCACTTGCGTGCGTTCGTCGTTGAGCGTTTCAAATAGGCCGGCGAAAACGGAAAGCAGCTTTTTGGTCTTGTCGGCTCCCTGCGACTGCGCAAACTCCTCGATCGCGCGTTCCGCGTCGTCGAGCGGGGTGCGCCGCGCCGCGAGCCTTGCCACGATATCGGCGACCGCCGGATCGTCGCGCCAGGCCAGGCCCTCGATCGAGGGGCCGGACCATACCGCGGCCAAGGACAGCCGCCGAACCAAAATTTGCCGGCAAGGCCAGTTCCGCTCCGGAGAGTCCGCTTTTGGCTCGGCCGCGACAACCGGCGTAGCCTCAAGCGTGACTGCAAGCGCAATCAGCCGGAACGCGGCCTCAAGCCACGGGCGGCGCCAAGTGGCTGGTCTTGAACCGCGCACCTCTTCTCCAGTTCAGTGCCCCACCCTTTAAAACATGCTTTCGCGGCGGGTGAAAGACAACTGGCCGGGAGGCCGTGAACAAGCACGGCGAAAACTCCGGATTTCGTGTCTTTGCATAGTCATATTAGAATGGCCGTGCATGCGAAGGCACGGGGCCGCGCCAGCAAGGATTGGATTTTGACAATGAGCGAAGCTGCCAAGGAAAAAACCTATAGCGAAGCCGAGATCAAGGCGCGCCTCGAACAAGAATTGCCGCGCTGGGTCTATGAAGGAGGTTGGATTCGCCGCACGTATAGGACGACGAGCTGGAAAGGCACGCTGATGGTGATCAACACGGTTGGTCACCTGGCCGAGACCGCTTGGCACCATCCCGATCTCACCGCCTCTTACGCTTGGGTCGAGGTCCGCCTCCAGAACCATGCCGCCAAGGGGATCACGGACAAGGATTTCGAGCTGGCGAAAAAGATCGAGGACGTCGTGCTTTGGCAGCCCGGCAAGGCTGGCGGCGCTCTTGAGGGGACCCCCTCGGATCAGCGTTTTGCCTACATCGATTACAAAAAAAGCTAACCGTCAATTTTGGAAATGGCCGTCGCTTAGGGGCCGCATAAGCGTCGTGGAATCGCGATCATGCGCTCGCCGCCGCAAGGAAACGCGCGCAATATGGGCGCGAAAGTCTGCTTTGTCGAAGGAGCCGGCGATGGGTTTCGTTGAACTGATTCTCACGGTTTGCACTTTGACGGAGCCTGCGTCATGCGAGGAGCGGCATCTTTCGTTCGTTGACGAAGGCTCTCTCATGCATTGCATGTCGCAGGCGCCGCCCGTGATTGCCGAATGGGCGAACAGCCATCCCGGCCGGAGAGTCGTGAAATGGCGTTGCAGCTATCCGGGGAATGAAGACCGTGCGCTCTAAGCTAGCGCTCGATCCTTGGCGCCACGGTGGTCATCTTCACGCCGGCACTGAAATCGAGCAGGCATGCCACCTAGCCGAATATTCCACCTTCCTTATGGGCGGCGCGAACGTCTTCGCATTCCTGGCTTCCATAAGTTTCTTCCTCGCGCATGCCTGCGACATGCGACAGAATAAAATTCAATGGTCCATGCAGCGGTGAAGCCAAGTTACGACGCGGATGTGATCATCGCCGGTGCCGGGCCGGCAGGGGCCGCGGCGGCGTGCCATCTGGCACGTTCGGGAGCGTCGGTTATCCTTCTCGATTCCGTGACCTTTCCACGCGACAAGGTGTGCGGCGATTTTGTCGGCCCGTCCGCCCTGGTCGAGCTTGACAGCCTCGGCATAGCGCGGATGGACGGATACGCGCGGACCAATATCGCGCGCCGCGCCGCGCTTTACATAGACGGCGAAGAGCTGATCTCGCGGCCTTTCCCGGAAATTGAGGGCATGCCTTCCCATGGCCGGGTGATTCCACGCATCGTGCTCGACAACTTCATCGTCGATGCCGCGCGGAGCGCCGGTGCCCGGGTGATGGACGGGTACAAGCTACCGGGTTTCAAAGCCGGCCGCGACGCGGTTTCTGTGGAGGCGGCCGGCTCGAACGGCCACCTCACGTTGCGCGGCCGCCTGCTGATCGGCGCCGACGGCAGCAGTTCGACGGTGGCCCGGCTCATGCGCGGATCGGCGCCGCCGCGGCGCGACCGGTTCATCGCGTGCCGGGCCTACTTCGACAACGTCGAGGGGCCTGACGACCAGCTCGACGTCTATTTCGACCGCGGCTGCTATCCGGGATTCTACTGGCTGTTCCCCACCGGCAATGGCGAGGCGAATGTCGGGCTCGGCTTGGCGCTCGAAACCTGGCCCGCCCACAACCTCACTCCCGCTTCCATGTTGCGCCGCCTGATGCGCGACGACGCGGCCCTCGCGGCGCGCCTGCGCAACGCCCGTCTGCGCGGCAAGATCGTGGGCTGGCCATTGATGACCTACAACCATCGGCTTCCGATCGTGTCCGATCGCGTCGTGTTGATCGGCGACGCGGCGAGTCTGATCAATCCGCTCAACGGCGAGGGCATCCAATACGCTCTGCTAAGTGCCCGCTGGGCGGCCGAGACGCTGGCGCCATGTCTGCGCGGCGATGATTTCTCCGCGCGGGCGCTTGCGCCTTTCGCGGCGCGTGTCGAGAGCGAAATGCGCTACGACATGGCACTGTCCCGGTTTATCGTGCAGCTCATCAGCAACCGGGCGCTCACCCCGCTGTGGATCGGGGCATCAAAGATCTTGGCGAAGCGCGCCCACAAGGATGCCAACACTGCGCGCATCGTATCGGGAATCTTCGCCGGGCTGTTACCGGCGCGCGATGCGTTCAAGGTGATCGGCGGCACCATCGGCGAGCTGGCCTGGTCGCTCGCCAGTAAGGCTGTGACGAGAGCGTTCAGCGGCCCGCGCGGATGGGCAGGCCCCGGCATTGACGCCGCGCGGGCGGGTTTCCAGCTTGCGAGCAATGCGGCAATGGATCCCGGGGACTTCGCCGAATGGTTGAAAAGCGCCGCGGCCTGCACGATGGAACTCGGCTCGCAGGCCGCGTGGAACGCCTTCGCGGGCAAGCGAAACGGACGCTAGCCCGTACCCCGACACGACTGTGGCAAGGCAATTTAGGCCTACGGACCGATCATCGCGGCCGTGCGGAGCGGAGGGCAAGGCAGCCATTCACGCTTCGTTTCGCGGCGGTTTCCGCGCGACGTGGCAAAACCTCCATTCGACAACCATGCCGGCGCCGGTCTCGCCGCGGACGACGATCTGGGCGCAACTGCGCGGCCCATCCGGCGCCGCGAAATAAATGCTTTCCTCGACGCTTGCCTGCCCGGCCGTTGTTTCGAAAAGCCATCGTCTCCCGTTCGGCAAAATACAAAGCACGGCACGGCCCTCGCGAACCCGCTTCAGGCGCACGTTCGGATGGATGTGAAAGCGCAAGGCAACGGCGCGTGTCTCAATCGGCCCGCCGGCCCCGGCGGCGTGCAAACGATCGGTGCCCTCGAGCAACTTGCCGTCCCTGTTGAGCGTGATGCGGCGTTCGTGGACTACGCCGAATCGCGCTTCGTAACCATTATGCGCGACAACCACCATGGTTCCCGAAGGCAGGTCGTGGCGCTCGACATCGACCTTGGTT
>JBATYB010000550.1:0-1715 GCA_049673825.1 Methylocella sp.
GCGTGTAACATGGCCGGGCAGGCCAAAAACCTGCATGGGGTTCTCCTTGAGTCTCGAGCATCACAACCCGAGCTTCGGAGAACCCCTCCTTCAAGGCAACAATCTCATATCTGTTTGAGCGCGGTCATCCCGTCTCGAGCCCGGAGCCATTGGGCGGGAAAACGCAGGTCCATGGTGGTGCTCGGCGCATTGAACACCCGCACCTTGCCGAACGGCTGATCGGTCGCGCTCCAGGCGATGCCCTGGCTCGCGTTGGTCATCGCGACGGGGCGGCCAAGACGGCCGGGGCGGTCGCGACCTGATCGACAACCTCCACCGGAAATTCGTCCACCCAAAGATATTCGCGCCGCGTCACTCCATTTTGGGCGGTGCCACAGTAATGCACGGCTTATGGCCGGACGACGCAACCGCTTAAATCGATTAAGAAGACGCTCTAGCGCGTATTATGCAAACTCAGTTCAACAATGCCAGCCATAAATTTGCTGCACTTATGGTACAGTGTGAATTTAACCTTGCAAATAGATTCTAAACTCATGTGCACATCCAAGTTTCCGACACGAATTACAAGGTATGTCACGTCAAATTTTCGGCGGTAAACTCTTATAGCGGTCGCCGAAGGCGAGTATTATGACCGTGTTATCCGCCAGATGCCGACACAGAATCGTTATATACCAAACAATTATCGTCGAGGCCTTACCGAAATTCATGTAAGCTGCGTAATCAGAGAGGATCTTTGCGATCATCGGCTGGGGCTTTCCGCGCTTTCCCTTAGCCGGCGCAGGATGTCCAAGGAGCCATGGCCGTCGGCCGGATGCGCTGCGACACTGATCTGAAACGTATGGATCGCATCGCGCGAGGCCTGCCCAAAGCGGCCGTCGATCGGCCCATGGTAAAAATCGAGGCTTTCAAGCAAGCGCTGAATCTCCGCCTTTTGCGTCCGGCTCAAAAATATCTCTGCCGCCGGCCAATGGCCGCGCAGCGCGGGTTTGCCTTCGATCCGTTGCGCGAGCAAGCCAAGCGAAAGGGCGTAGGAATCCGAATTATTATAGGCCTTGAGAATCCAGTAATTTGCCGACAAAAGGAATGCCGGACCGGCCGCGCCGGACGGTGAGTATAAGGTCGCGTCGCCTTGCGGAAACGGGTCGCCGGTGGAGCTTTTGACGCCCTGCGCCGCAAAGGCGGCGAAGCTGCCATGTAACGAGGCAAAGCCGAAATTTTTGGGCAGGATCGCTTCGGTTCCCCAGGAGAGGCCAGGCTGCCAACCGGATTGGCGTAAAAAATTGGCGATCGAGGCGAGACTATCGAGAGGATTGCTCCAAATATCCGGAAAGCCTGGTCCGTCATAGCTGACCGCATATTTGAGAAAAGCGGAGGGAAGAAACTGCGGCCCGCCCATCGCGCCGGCCCAGGAGCCTCTCATCGCCGCGCGGGCAACGCCGCCGTGATCGAGCATGACAAGCGCGCCGATCAATTCGTCGCGGAAAACCGGCCGGTCCTGGCGCCGGTAAGCCAAGGTCGCGAGCGAGCGGACGACGTCCTTTTCGCCCTTTGCCTTGCCGAAGTCCGTCTCTATGCCGAAGGCCGCGAGAAGGATTTCGCGCGGCACCCCGAAGCGGCGTTCGATCCGCACGAGCTCGGCGCGCCACGCATGCAGACATTGCCGGCCGCGTGCGATGCGGCGGGGCGAAACGGCTTCATCGAGATAGGATTTGAGG
>JBATYB010000551.1:0-3541 GCA_049673825.1 Methylocella sp.
GTGCTCGGGCCTGTGACGCCCCTCGCTCACGTCGAACCAAGGCAGTGGGAAGACGCGTTCGCGGTCAATGTCACCGCCAATTGGCGGTTGATCCGGTCGCTCGACGCTCTCCTGCGGACCGCCGAGGCCGGGCGCGTAGTATTTGTTTCGTCGAGCGCCGGACACGCCGCGCAACTAAAGCCCTATTGGGGGCCTTATGCGATCGCGAAGGCCGCGCTGGACGCTCTCGCCCGGACATATGCGGCGGAAACGATGAATATTTCCCGCGTAAAAGTCATGGCCGTCAATCCCGGACCGCTGCGCACGCGGATGCGCGCGGCGGCGATGCCCGGCGAGGACCCGATGAGCCTAAGGACGCCGGAAGAGCTCGCGCCAAAGATCCTCGCGCTCTGCGCGCCGGAATGGACGCAAACGGGCAAGCTTTACGATTTCCCCACGGATCGCGTGCTAAGCTTCATGCCGCCTTCCTGAACCATCGCGGCCGCGATGGCGCGAAGCAAGTTGAAAGCCTTAAGCAAGGAACCCCGGCGAATCCCAATGCTCTTTTGCTTACACGGCTGGGCCAAGCCAGCGCAGCCGATCGAGCGCTCCCTGGAGAATGAACGCGGCCGCCATCCTATCGACGGCGCGCGCGCGCTTGGCACGGGAAACGTCCAGCGCGATCAGCGAGCGGGTGACCGCCATGGTCGAAAGCCTTTCATCCCAAAAAACGCAAGGGCGCGCCGAAAGCGGCCCAAAATTGCGCACGAAGGCGCGGGCCGCCTGCGCGCTCGGACCTTCCGATCCATCCATATTGAGCGGCAAGCCGACGACGAGCGCCGCGGCATCGAATTCATCCATGAGCGAGACGAGCCACGCCGCGTCCTTGCCAAATTTCGTGCGCCGGATCGTGATAAGCGGCGTCGCGATCCGCCGCTCCACGTCGGAGAGCGCAAGGCCGATGGTCTTGGCGCCGAGATCGGCGCCGATGAGCCGCTGCCCGGCGCCGATGCGAAGAGCCAAACCGTCGAGTTCCAAAACTTCCGCCGCCATCACGCGCCCTTCAATCCATAACTTCGTCTATATATATTTCGTGTATAATTAGGGGTGTGTGGGTATGCTCTTCGCCTCACGCTTGGTGCGCTTTGGATGGGGCCCCCAATGAACCTGATTTGGCTCGGCCATTCGGCTTTCCGCATCGAGCTCGACGCGGCGGTCATCCTGATCGACCCTTTTCTCAGCGGCAACCCGAAATTCACCGGCGACGCCGCAAAGGCGGCCGAGGGAGCGACCCATATTTTGCTGAGCCACGGCCATGACGATCATATCGGTGATGCGGTAAAAATCGCCAAGGCGACCGGCGCGCAAATCATTTCGAATTTCGAAGTCTGCATGTATTTGAACGCGCAAGGCGCGGAAAACATCAACCCCGGCAACACCGGAGGCACGATCGATTGCGGCGCGTTCAGCGTGAGCCTCACCCAGGCGTTGCATTCGTCGGGAACCGTCGTCAACGGCCAGTCCATTTATCTCGGCAGTCCAAACGGCGTTGTCGTCAAGCCAAGGGACGCGCCTTGCCTTTATCATATGGGCGATACCGATGTGTTCTCCGACATGGGCTTGATCGCGGAGATTCATTCGCCCAAGATCGGCCTTGTGCCGATCGGCGACCGTTTTACCATGAGCGGGCGGACGGCCGCGCTCGCGGTCAAGCGTTTCTTCAAATTCGATACCGTTGTCCCCTGCCATTACGGGACCTTCGATCTTCTCGATCAGGACGCAAGCCACTTCGTCGCGGCGATGCAAGGCCATCCGACAAAAGTTGTCGTGCCCCGCGCAGGCGAGGTCTTGACGTTTTGACGGCCGCGCCTGGCGTTTGGCGCGGACATGCGCAAATGAAAAGTGCGAGGGAGTTAGAGCATGATCCCAAAAAGTCGCGGATTTTTTGGGTCAGATCATGCGAACATATAATTAAGCGAGAAACGACATGGGCAATTTTTTCGGAACCGGGGCCGGCTGGGTCTTCGCGTTCTTTATCGTCGGCGCCACGATTCTTGCCGGCCGGTGGTGGCTCGGCTCGGGATTGGCGAAATTCAACCGGGAGGCCGGAGGCGAGCTAGACGGTAAAGCCGCGGGCGCCGGCGCCGCGGCCCCCGTCACGGCCCAGGAAATCAAGACGCTGTTCGATCGGGCGGACGAACTTTTGAAGCAAGGGACGCAGTCCGGAGATAATCGGGCGCTGATCGAAGCCATCGATGCGTATCGCCGCGGCCTCGCTCTCCTAGCGCGCCCGGAGAGCCCCCTCCAATGGGCTTTGACGCACACGAATCTTGCCGTTGCGCTCGAAACGCTCGGCGAACGCGAGAACGGGACGGCGCGGATCGAGGAGGCCGTCGAAGTTTATCGCGAGGCCTTGAAGGAATATACCCGCGAGCGCGCGCCGCTCGATTGGGCCGCAACCCAGATGAATCTCGGTAATGCGCTCGCGCGGCTCGGCGAGCGGGAGAGCGGAACAGCGCGGCTCGAAGAGGCCGTCGCCGCCTTTCACGACGTCGTGAAGGAATATACCCCCGCGCGCGCGCCGCTCGATTGGGCCGCCGCCCAGATGAATCTCGGCAATACGCTCAGAGTGCTCGGCGAGCGGGAGAGCGGGCCGGCGCGGCTCGAGGAGGCCGTCGAAGCCTATCGCGAAGCGTTGAAGGAATATACTCGCGAGCGCGTGCCGCTCGATTGGGCCAAGACCCAAATAAGTCTCGGCGCCGCGCTCGAAACGCTTGGCGAGCGGGAGAGCGGCACGGCGCGGCTCGAGGGGGCCGTCGAAGCTTATCGCGAAGCCTTGCAGGAGTTGACCCGCGATCGCGCGCCGCTTGAGTGGGCCACGACCCAGAACAATCTCGGCACCGCGCTTAAGGATCTCGGCACGCGCGAGAGCGGCACGGCGCGGCTCGCCGAGGCCGCCGAAGCCCATCGCGAAGCCACGCAGGAATTGACCCGCGAGCGCGTGCCGGTCCAATGGGCCGTCAGCCAGCACAATCTCGCTGTCGTTCACCGCGCCCTGTTCGAAAAGGATAGCGAGCGGCGTCATCTCGACGATGCGATTGAGGCCGTCGATGGGGCTCTCGAAGAATTCCGGATGGCCAACAAGTCCCGCTTAATCGAGATGGCCGGAGCCTTGCGCGGAAAAATCCTCGCGGCGAAAGGCGCGTCATAGCGGCATCGCGTGCCCGTATGCCCCGGCCTATTATTAAGCAGTTGTTTTAGCGCAGCCAGCCTCTCCGCGGACCGGACAATTCAGCGTTTCATTCATGCGGCCTCTCGTCGGCTTATGAGCTGGCGCCGCGGATTACCATTTGGCGTGGTACTTTGGGGCTTTGCCACGGCTTGTGAAATACCCTCGCTCGCCTGAAAGTCATTCCCGCGCACCGCGAAAAAGATCCCCCTTCCCCTCACAGGACGTTGGCCCTAACCGCCGCCGCCCTGGCGGCGAGCGTGAGCACGCTTTGCCGCGAGGTTTTGGCGAGGCCATGCTCGGTCTTATGCCAATGATAGGGCCGCAGAATAA
>JBATYB010000552.1:0-4007 GCA_049673825.1 Methylocella sp.
GGTGGCCACCATCGCGTTCCCGGTGGGGTCTAATTACCCCATAGGGGTCGCCATCACGCCGGACGGCAAACACGCCTATGTCGCGAATGAGGGCTCCAACAACGTCTAGGTGATCGACACGGCCACCAACACGGTGGAGGCGGCCACGATCACGGTGGGGACTAACCCCGTTGCCGTGGGCATCATGCCGCCGCCGCCGGGCGTCCCCTTCCTCGCCTTCAACGAGAAGCTCGAGATCGACTTGGACCGCAAGCCGAAGGAGGATCGCTTTGAACTTCAGTCCCACTTCACCTTGAGCAGCACCGCGCCCGCGATCCATCCCGTCGCCGAGCCGGTCACGCTCCAAATCGGCACCTTCTCAATCACCATCCCGCCGGGCTCCTTCAAAAAGCACGAGGGCGGGTTTTTCACATTCCACGGGGTCATCGGCGGCGTGAGGTTGGAGGCGCAGATCAAGCGGACGGGCACCTTGCGATACGCGCTCGACGCGGAAGCGAAGGGCGCCAACTTGGCCGGGACCACGAACCCGGTGCAGGTGAGCCTCACCATCGGCGGCGGCAGCGGCACAACCTCGGTCACGGCCGACATTAATCACTAAAACGCGCGCTACCGGGCGTGATCCGGTTCGATTGGACCAGATCACGCTCTAATTGCCCGCCAGCCAAACTCCCGGCGATGGAATCCGTCCGCCCAATCGATCACATCGATCGCCGCATAGGCTCGCGCGCCGCCGCCACATTGGCGTTTTAGGGGACCGTCACCTTGGCTACGCTCGCCGGCATGATCGCCTACAAGTCTCTGTGAACGGAAGAATTCTGCTGTCCGCGGCGCTTGCCCCGGCTTAGAGGAGAATGAAGTCATGGTGCCGGCGCATTCGCGGGGCTTCATTCCATAAGATCTGAGTCCGCTGCATGGAAGACGAGGAAGCCAATCGCTTTTCCGCCCGCGCGGCGCGCTATGCCCAGGTCGGCGCTAATGTCGGCGGGGTCGCCGCCAGGATTGCCGGCGCCCGTCTTCTCGGTGGAGGCGGCGCCGGCAGCCATGCGGCGGCGTTGGGGCAAGCGCTCGGCGGCCTCAAGGGGCCGGTGATGAAGGCCGCCCAGATGATGGCGAGCGTCCCCGGTCTTCTGCCGCAAGACTATGCCGAGGAATTGCAAAAGCTGCAAAGCGACGCGCCGCCGATGGGCGCGGCGTTTGTCAAGCGGCGGATGCGAGCCGAGCTCGGGGCGGATTGGCAATCGCTGTTCGCCGCGTTCGATCCCCATCCGGCGGCGGCGGCTTCGCTCGGCCAAGTTCACCGGGCGACCGCCATGGATGGCACCGCGCTTGCGTGCAAGCTGCAATATCCCGACATGACATCGATCGTCGAAGCCGATTTGAGGCAGCTCGAAATTGTGTTCGCGCTGCACCGGCGCCTCAATCCAGTCATCGACACGCGCGAAATGGCGAAGGAAATCGGCGACCGCGTCCGCGAGGAACTCGATTATCGCCGCGAGGCCAAACACGCCGCGCTCTATCGCGATATTCTTGGCCATGTCGAGGAGGTTCGCGTGCCCGGCGTGCGGCCGGAGCTGTCAACCGGGCGGCTATTGACGATGGAATGGCTCGAGGGCGGCAAACTGCTCGCCTTCAAAGGCGCGGGCGAATCCTCGCGCAACCGCATCGCCAAGGCGATGTTCAAGGCCTGGTGGATTCCGTTCATCCGGTTCGGCGTCATCCACGGCGATGCGCACCTTGGCAATTATACGGTGTTCGGCATGGCCGGAGACCAAGAGGCGCGCGGCATCAACCTCCTCGATTACGGCTGCATCCGTATTTTCACCGCCAAATTCGCCGGCGGCGTCGTCGATCTCTACGAGGGATTGCTGCACAAGGATTTCGCCCGCACCGTGCATGCCTATGAAACCTGGGGCTTTCGCGGTCTCACCAAGGAACTCGTCGAAACCCTGAACATCTGGGCGCGGTTCATTTACGCGCCCTTGCTTGACGACCGGGTGCGCAGCGTCGCCGATGGCGTCGCGCCGGCGAAATACGGCCGCAAGGAAACGTTTTTCCTTCACCAGGCTTTGAAGAAAGAGGGTCCGGTGCTGGTGCCGCGCGAGTTCGTGTTCATGGATCGCGCCGCGATCGGTCTTGGAAGCGCCTTTTTGCATCTCGACGCGAGGCTGAATTTCTACCAATTGTTCCATGAGACGATGGGCAAATTTTCGGCCGCCGCCCTGAATGAAAGGCAAGCAGGCGCGCTCGCCATGGCGGGGCTGTCGCCGCCGGTTTGATCTTGCGGATGATGGGGGAATCCGCGGCGCGAAAAAAACGTGAGGAAACAATAGAGCCTAACACCCGATGTGTTTTCCTGCGATTGGCTCGTGCGCCAGCGGGCAGGTCAAGCCAATGAACTGCGGGGCGCATTCTGCTCTGGAGTCTCGGCCGCGCGCTATGCCGAGTCGGTAAATTCAAGGAGCGCCGCCTTCTTGCCGTCGCTGACGATGATTTTGCCGGTCGAACTCGGCTGGAGTTTGATCTCGCTCACTGAAAACCCGGCCGCGATGAGTGCGTTCTCTACAGGTGCGAAACCTTGCATCCAGGCGGTCTTAGTCACTAGATCGAAAACAGCGAGTTCGAGGGGCGGCAAGTCAGGGTAGTGCCTGAGCAAATTTCTATGATCGAAGATGGCGTACGCAGTCTTGTCGTCTCCGGTCAAAACCCGAATCCCAACTGTTTCGAACGGCACAAGGAATTTCGTCCAGCTTCTCTTTGAGACATCTAAAACCCAAAACAACTCGCTAGCATACGCAATAAACGCAAATTTGTCGTCGAAAGTATAGCCCGCCTCGAGTTCATCGAATTGCCAAGAATCGCGGTCCTTGTCCATAATCTCTCCGATCCCGAGTTCGAACGTTCCATCCCGCAAAAAAACAGAAATAATATTGCGTTCCAGTTCGCCGCGTCTAAAGCTGTACAAAGACTCTTCATCATGGGAAACGAAGATATAACTATTTGAAACAAATAACTTATACACAGCATATAGCCTAATGTTATTCCAGATTTCCATGGATACGATCGCCGCGCCGATTCCATCATAATATAAAATAACAGAGTTGAAATCAAACCATTTGATGTTCTCAATATGTGGATGTTCTCGTTTCAGCCAGGATCGACAGGCAATCTGGTTAAGGAATAGCGTGACCCTTTCTCCAGCCTCGACTAGGTACGCCACTCCAAATTCTTCATGCAGATCGAATTGCTCCACCTTTGGCGCAGCAATTCCGGTTATATTTTTGAGGTTAATCCGCATTGCGTCCACATTTAATCATCGGGGAGATTTCGTGGATTCCTCAGGTCCAAGGGATTTATAGGATAGCAGGTTTTAACCCGCATGTTCGAGTCGAGTAAAACAACGTATAGGTTTGTCTGGACGGACGGTGTTCCGAACTCTCCATTTAGTTCTCTTACATTCGTGCGTTCCCCGGAGAACCCCACATAATCGATATTAATTTGTCCATCAATTTTCACATAGCTTGATGCCGCGATAATGACTCTGCCTTGATCGAACGATGCCAGATCCTCCGGGGTCGCTTGTTTCCAAAGATCTTCGATCAAGGTTCTAATTTTTTCCTCGGTCGAATATGCCGAATTGAACTTTCCTGCTGTTATATTAGCCGTGCCTGCTCCATGACGGTCAAGAATATGCTTTATTATCTTCGGCGTGAGGATCGGTGTTGAAGAAAGTTGCGCATATTGGGCGCCCGCCACGATCCCCGGAGGGTTGGCGTCGGACATCGTGGCGCCGGGCATGCGGACCTCGACACGTTGCACGAACGTCGTGCGTCCCCCGCCATCTCCCCTGCCAGTCGTCCACTCCCCGCTCTCGCGCCCGCTGCCCGCCGGAACGCGCGGCTGATCGGGGCTGTATTTTTCGATGTCCCGCGCCGCGCGGGGAAACCCCAAGGCCTTTATCAAATCGCCTGGGCTGGCGCCTTTTTCGAGGGCAGTCCCGGCGAGAATAG
>JBATYB010000553.1:0-5165 GCA_049673825.1 Methylocella sp.
CCTCAAACCTTGTTTTTCGCTCCGGCGAGCGCCCGCAAGATCGCGCGCACCTGCCGCGCGGTGGCGGCAAATTCGCCGCCGGTATCGATGATGAAATGCGCCCGCGCGCGTTTTTCCGCATCCGGCATCTGTCTTGCCAATATGCCGGCAAGCCGCTCCGGTGTCATGCCCGGACGCCGGCTCACCCGCTCTTTTTGCACAGCTTCCGGCGCGGTCACCAGAACCGCGGCGTCGACCCCGCGGTCGCCGCCCGTCTCGAACAGCAAGGGGACATCGAGAACGGCGAGTCTTGCGCCCCTTTTTTCCGCCTCGGTCAGGAAACCATCGCGGCTCGCAGCGACCAGCGGATGCATGATCGCCTCGAGCCGCGCCAGCGCTGCCGGATCGTCGAGGACAAGCGCGCCAAGGAGGGCACGATCGACCACGCCATCGCGGGTGGTCCCCGGAAAGGCCGCCTCGATTTTCGGCGCGGCTTCACCACGATAGAGCGCGTGGACCACGGCGTCGGCGTCGTGGACCGCGATTCCCTCGGCGCGAAACATCGCGGCGGCGGTCGATTTCCCCATGCCGATCGACCCTGTGAGGCCTAGAACAAACATCATCCCGCCGCCGCAATATCCGCCTCGACCACGCCGCGCAGCTCCGGCGTGACGCAAGGTTTCATGCCGAACCAGCGCTCGAACCCAGGCACCGCCTGATGCAAAAGCATGCCGAGGCCGGAAACCGCCCGGAGACCGCGCGCGTTCGCCGCCCTTATCAGCGCGGTTTCGAGCGGAACATAGACGATATCGCTGACGACGGCATCCGGCGGCAGGGGCGCGAGATCGATGGCGAGCGGCGGCTGGCCGCGCATGCCGAGCGAAGTCGTATTGACGAGGAGATTGGCGCCAACCAGCGCGCCGGGCAGATCGCGGAAATCCACGACCTCGATCGACGCGCCAAAGTCCGAAGCAAGCTCCGCCGCGCGCTCTTCGCTGCGATTGACCAGAAAAATGCGCATTATGCCGCGCAGCTTAAGCGCGCAAACAATCGCCCGCGCGGCCCCTCCGGCGCCGATAACCACGGCCTTCCTGGAGTTAATGTCCCATCCCGGCGCATCCTGATCCAAGGCACAAGCAAAAGCGGCGGCGTCGGTATTGTCGCCGTAAAGTTTTCCCGCCGCTATCCACAAGGTATTCACGGCCTTGAGGCGGGCCGCAGTCGGGGTCGTGACGTCGCAGAGCTCGAACGCCTTTTGCTTATGCGGCAAGGTCACATTCGCCCCGGCAAAACCCTGCCGCGCAAGATCCTGCACAAACGCCGGTAAATCGGCCGGCGCGACCGCCGCCAGCTCGTAAGACCCCCCGATCTCGAGGCGTTCCAGCCAAAAGCGGTGGATCAACGGCGAACGCGAATGCGCGACCGGCCAGCCGATGACACATGCCTTTGGTTTGCCGTGAGCCGGGGATTTCACGAAAGAAGACTCCCTTCCTCGCGCAGGAATTTCAGGAGGGCCAAAAGGGGGAGCCCCAGGATCGTCGCGTGATCGCCCTCGATCGCCTCGAAGAGATGGATGCCGGGGCCCTCGATGCGATAGACTCCGGCGCCGCCAAGAAGAGCGTCATCGACGTCCGTCATATAGGCGTCGACGAACGCCGGGGAAAGCCGCCGGCAGCTTAGTCGTGCGACGCCAACCGTTTCGAAAAGAACGGTATTTTCGCGCGCGACGCAGCAGCCTGAATAAAGTTCATGGGTGCGGCCGGACAAGGCTTCGAGTTGCGCCCTCGCCGCCGCGCGACCGGCCGGTTTGCCAAAGACGCGGCCTTCAAGACAGAGCGTCTGATCCGCGCCGGTAACTAGCCGGTCCGGCTTTTCCCCGCTGACCGCCAAGGCCTTGGCGCGGGAAAGATGAAGCGCGATGTCGGCGGCGTTGGCGTCCAATTTCACGAGCGCCGCTTCGATCTCGCGTTCATCTATCGCGGCAGCGCAAATCTCGAACGGTATCCCGGCGGCGCTAAGAAGGCCCTGGCGGGCGAGGCTTCGCGAGGCGAGTACAAGCGGCACGGTGCCGCGCCAAAACCCTGTCATGACGAGGCGACGAATTTCAACTGGTGAATCTTGTAGAGATTGATGACCGCCGCCGCGGTTTCCTCGATCGAGCGATGCGTCACATCGATTGCCGGCCAGCCATTCTCGGCGCAAAGCTTGCGCGCGCGCGCGAGCTCGCCCGCGACCAGGAGGCGGTCAACATAAGGTGAATCTGGGTTTGCGTTTAACGCGATAAGCCGGTTCTCGCGAATCTGAACGATACGCTCCACCGAAGCCAAGAGCCCGACGACGAGAGGATTGCGCAACGCCAACACCGGCTCCGGCAATGGGACTTCCGGCACCAAGGGAATGTTCGCTGTTTTGATCCCTCGATTGGCAAGATAGATGCTCGTCGGCGTCTTCGACGTGCGGCTCACGCCGAGAAGAACCACATCGGCCGCCTCGAAGTTTTCGGATTGCTGCCCGTCGTCGTGCATCATCGTGAAGTTCAAGGCTTCGATACGTTTGAAATATTCCGCGTTGAGCATGTGCTGGGCGCCCGGGCGAGGCTTTGACGCCGTTCCGATATAGGACTGAAACAGGTTCACGATTGGCTGCAAAACCGAAAGACAGGGCACGCTCGATTCCTTGCAGGCCGCCTCGAGATGCGCGGCCAAATCCTGATCGACCAGGGTAAATAAAACGATCCCTGGCGCCGCCTCGATTTCGGCGATAGCCTTGTCGAGCTGCCCCTTGCTGCGCACGAGGGGATAAACATGCTCGATCGACGACACCCCTTCGTATTGCGCCGCGACGGCGCGGCTCGCGGCAATCAGGGTTTCGCCCGTCGCGTCGGAAATCAGATGCAAATGGAAGTAGTGACGCCCCAAGAGTCTTTATGCCTCGCCATGGTTTTCCCTAAATTCAAGGAAATACCGGGGAGAAACAGGGATAACTGGCGTCATCGCTCCGTGGCAACCATTTTATTGGACAAACCAACGAGGTTCATCCACCGCCATCGAAGGCTGAACAATAAGACGCTCGTCCCTGTGAATCTGGGGGACAGAGACACAGCCTATCGGTTGAAAAACCGAACCAGCCCGCATCCAATTCGAATGATTAACGAAAAGTTAAAGTTCCAATCGCCCGGACCGGCTTGTTGATAGAGCGGATAAGCGCGCAACCGGTGTCGGCTTGTGCGAAACGGCGAATAAGCCTAATCCCACTCCCAATTAGGCAAAGACAACATCTATAAAGAAGATTCCTAGATTTTAAGGAGATTTTTGCTTTGGAAGGCGAACCGCGATTCCAATCAAAGCCATTCCTTAAAGTCCTGGACGGCGCGGCATGTTTTCCGCCTCCTGTCTGGTTGATGCGGCAAGCCGGGCGCTACCTGCCGGAATATCAGGCTCTTCGCGCCAAGGCCCCTTCCTTTCTCGAATTTTGTTACACGCCGGCACTTGCGGCGGAAGCAACCCTGCAACCGGTACGGCGCTTTGGGTTCGATGCCGCCATTCTATTTAGCGACATCCTGGTTATTCCCGATGCCCTTGGCCAAAAGGTCGCTTTCGAACCGAATGAAGGACCGAAACTCGATCCCATTTTGACAGCGGAGGATGTCGCCAAGCTGAACAGGCGGATAGATCGGGGCCGGTTGACCCCGGTTTTCGAGACGATCGAGCGGGTCAAAACGGCCCTTCCCGCCGAATCCGCGTTGATTGGCTTTTGCGGCGCGCCATGGACGCTTGCATGCTATATGATCGCTGGCAGGAGCATCCCCGATCAGACACCGGCGCGTGTGTTTGCCTACCGCCATCGCGATTTGTTCCAGCGTCTCATCGACCGGCTGGTTGAAGCGGCGATCGACTATCTCGCCTGGCAGATCGAAGCCGGTGTCGAGGCCGTGCAAATCTTCGACACTTGGGCGGGCGTTCTGCCCTTCGCCGAGTTTGAGCGTTGGTGTCTGATGCCGGTCGGGACAATCGTCGCCGGTCTCAGGCTGCGCCATAAGGATGCCCGCGTGATCGGTTTTCCGAAAGGGGTGGGCCAACATCTAATGGATTTCGTGGCATGTACCGGCGTCAATGCGCTTGGACTTGACAGTTCCGCCGATCCGCGATGGGCCGCGAAAACATTCGATCGAGGTTTGGTGTTGCAAGGCAATCTCGATCCGTTGGCGCTCGCGGTTGGCGGCCCTGTCCTTGAGACCGGGGTGCGCCATATCCTTTCGGCCTTCCGGGGAAGGCCGCATATTTTCAACCTCGGCCACGGCGTCTTGCCGCACACGCCCATTCGACATGTCGAGCTTATGCTCGATTTCCTTCGCGCGGGCTCTGCTAAATGAGCAACGTTTATCTCTGGCTAAAAGTGCTGCATATCTTGGCCATCATCTCGTGGATGGCAGGGATGCTCTATCTGCCGCGTCTTTTCGTCTATCATGCCGAAGCGCCGCGGGGCTCCCCGCAAGCGCGGACCTTCGTCGTGATGGAACGCAGGCTCATGCGTGCGATCATGCTGCCCGCTTTACTCGTGACCTGGATAACCGGTCTTACGCTTGCGGTTCAGGGGGGTTTTGTGCATGCGGGCTGGTTTCATGCAAAATTCGTTCTGGTGATCGCTCTCAGCGCGCTGCATGGATATTTCGCAAAAGTCCGGAAGGATTTGGCGGACGGGACAAACCGGCATGACTCTCGTTTTTTCCGGATCGTTAATGAGGCTCCGACGGTTCTCATGGCCGCGATCGTAATTCTCGTCGTCTTCAAACCATTTTAATCGCAACCGGACTCTTCGAAAATAGGCAGGCGGGAATTTGAACTTTCACGGAGATCGAATGCCCAATCCGGCAGATTTTTGTTGCCAAAGCGGCCGTTGCTCACAAGCGGATCGTCGCGGCAATCTCTTCATCGCCGGTCGTGGACGGTGCGCCCGGACGCGGCGCGCCGAACGGACCGTCGACCCGCGCTCGCGCAAAGCGCTTGCGCCATCGTCGGCGCCTTCATGAGCGGCAATAATATCCTCAGGATTCGACGATCAACGTCCTAGGGTCTGGACTCAATTGAGCCAATAGCAGAGCGCGGCGACGAGGCACAGGCCGGCGAGAAAGTTCCGAGCGGTTTTGTCGTAGCGGGTGGCGATCGCCCGGAAGTCTTTCAACCGGC
>JBATYB010000554.1:0-3146 GCA_049673825.1 Methylocella sp.
CCGGGGCGGCGCGTCGTTCGGCAGGATCGTGCCGTCCGGCCGAACCGAAACGGTCTTGACCTTTTTCGGCTCGATAAGGTCGGCGATGCTGAGCGGCTCGGCGGACGGTTGCGGCTGAGCCTGTGCCGGCGGGGCCGGCACGGGAACGCTTGCCGCCCCGGTGGTTAGACCGGCGATGGCGCGCGGCGGGTTGGCCTGCGCCTCTGGAACATTTGCTTGCGCGGACAAATCGGCGGGCTGTTCCACATTATTGACCACGGCGACTGGCCGCTGTTGCTGTGACCCGCCTAGGACAGAGGCGTCTTGGTCCGGAATTTCCGTGCCCGCCGCCGTTTCGGGCTGTATCTTGGCTGGCCCATCGGCAGCCCTGATCGTTGCGATCTCGTCTTGATGGGAACCCGCGCCCTTGAAAGCAAAACTGGCGCCGATGCCGAGGATTCCAGCGGCGATTATCGCGGCCATGACATAGAGCGGGTGCCGCGACCTGATTTCCTTAAACGGAGGACCGGCCTCGCGGTAACCCTCCGCGGTGTCCTCGTAGCGCCAGTGCTCCGCGCCCTCCGCCTCCTCGCAACCGTCCAGTTCCTCGGATAGGGACAGGTTTTCCCCGCTTTCATGCCGGGCGGCACCAAGCAGCCCCGCCTCGATTGCCGCGAAATCGCCGCCGATAAGGGGCTCGCGCGCGCCGCGCTCGTCACCATCGCCGTGATCCGGCCCGCGCCGCGAAGTTCCGGCGGGACGCCGGCTCAGCGGTTCAAACACCGTCTTATAGGGATCCTCCTGCTCGCCGACGAAGCGCGCGAGCTCGGCAAGCGGGTCGTCGTCCCCTTGGCTGGCGGCGAGCGGCTTGCGCAGACGCCTTTCGAACTCCTCAAGATCGATCATCGGCCGTCGTTTTACAATTGGCTCGCTCATCTTACTCACCCTCCTGTCGCGACTTCGCGGCGGACGAACCCGCCGGTCCACGTCATTGCAATCGCGCATCCCACGCTGGGCAGTGTTTACGCAACCTCAAGAGCATGATCTGGCCGGTTCGAACCGGGTCATGCACTGAACTCCTTAGCATCTCAACATAACGCGATCACGATCGGTATTCACGCGATCCGTGTCGCGCAACTGGTTTTCGCTTTCGCCGCTTCGGCCGACGCCCCGCGAGTGGAACCATTACCCGGCGGCGTGAAGGCAGGAGTCTTTATCGCATTTCCTCGGGAGCGTTAACTCCCAAAATTCCAAGCCCGGACGCGAGAACCGTTGCCAGCGCCATTATTAAGGCCAGCCTTGCGGCAGTTAAATCTGTCCGCTCTTCATTAAGAAATCGTAATTGTGGCCGATCTTTGCCGCGAGTCCAATGTCCGTGCAGGCTCGACGCGAGATCGTGCAAATAAAACGCGATCCGGTGCGGCTCGCCGCTGAGGGCCGCCGCTTCGACAATCCGGGGAAATTGCGCGATGAGCTTGATCAGTGCCATTTCCCCTTCTTCTTGCAGGAGGCCGAGGTCCGCCGCGGCCAGCGCCCGGCTTGAGATATCAATTCCAGGAATCGTCGTAAGTCCTTGCCGTAATACGGATTTTGACCTTGCATGAGCATATTGGACATAAAACACCGGATTATCTTTGGATTGTTCAATCACTTTGCTCAAGTCGAACTCCAAGGGTGCGTCATTCTTGCGAAAAAGCATCATGAAACGAACCGCGTCCACGCCCACCTCGTCAACGACGTCACGCAGCGTTACGAATTCCCCGGATCGTTTCGACATTTTCACGGGCTCGCCATTGCGCATCAAGTTAACCAATTGACAGAGCTTGACATCGAGCCTGGCCCGGCCTTCCGAGAGAGCCTCGACGGCAGCGCGCATCCGCTTGACGTAGCCGCCATGATCGGCGCCCCAAACGTCGATCATAAGCGCGTAGCCGCGGTCGAGCTTGATTTTGTGATAGGCGATATCGGAGGCAAAATAAGTGTAGGAGCCGTCCGATTTCATCAGCGGCCGGTCGATGTCATCGCCGAAAGCCGTCGATCGGAACAGGGTCTGCTCGCGATCCTCCCAATCCTCCGCGGGCTGCCCTTTCGGCGGCGGAAGACGCCCTTCATAGACGAGACCGCGCCGGCGCAGTCCGGCGATCGCCGCGGCGACCAAATCTCCCGTGCCGCCACGGGTCAGCGAGCGCTCCGAGAAAAAAACCTCGTGTTTGATGTTCAGCACCGCGAGATCGGCCCGGATCATCGCCATCATCGCGTCGATCGCGGCGCCGCGCACCTCGTCAAGCCATTCGGTTTCCGGCCGCCCTAGCAGCGTGCGGCGATATTTTTCCGCGAGCGCCGCACCGATGTTTTTCAAATAATCGCCGGGATAAAGACCTTCGGGGATTTCGCCGATTTTTTCGCCCAGCGCTTCCCTGTACCGCAGGTACGCCGAACGGGCCAGATCATCGACCTGGGCGCCCGCGTCATTGATATAAAATTCGCGGGTGACCTCGTGGCCGGCGAAAGTGAGCAGATTGGCGAGCGCGTCGCCGAAAACCGCGCCGCGGCCATGGCCGACATGCATGGGACCGGTCGGATTCGCCGAGACAAATTCGACATTGATCTTAAGTTTTTTCGCGCCGTCCAAGGCCGGCCGGCCAAACCGCGGTCCCTGTTCGAGCGCCGCGCGCAACACGCGGGCGAAGACCGCCGGTCTAAGGCGAATGTTGATGAAGCCCGGCCCCGCGACCTCAGCCTCCGCGACATCAGGATCGTCAGCCAAAGCGGCGGCGATCTCGACGGCGAGCTGGCGCGGATTGGCGAAATGGGCGCGCGCCTCCCTCGCATAGACCATCGCCGCATTGGTGGAAAGATCGCCATGCGCGGGGTCGCGCGGCGGCTCGACGGCAAAGCGTTGCAAATCGAGGTCCGCGGGCAAGCGGCCCCGCGCGGCAATCCGGCGAAGAATCGAAGCGATCAGCTCGTGGAACTCGGCGTAGAGGTTCATCGCTCACCAATGTTGCGAGCCGCAAGGCAGGTCAGCTTCCCCAGAAGTGCTAAGAGTCTGTCCCGGAACTTCATCATGGATTACAGAGCTTTCTTAGCATGATCCGGATGGAGGCGAGGCGGAGGAAAGCAAGCGCGTTACGGGTTAGGTTTTCAAAATCCTTGGCCAGCCTGCG
>JBATYB010000555.1:0-4799 GCA_049673825.1 Methylocella sp.
GTGATGACGAAATCGACCGCGCAATCGCGGGCAAAAAGATTGATTCCATCGAGTCCTTTTTGATCGCCGGTCACGACGGCGATTTTCTCGCGCGGGATGTTCTCCTGCTCCACCAAATGCTTCAGCAAAACTTCCTTGGTGACCTCCCGGCCCTTCTCCTCGGCCTGAAATAAAATGATGGGGCGGATATAATCGCTGTCTGCCGCGGCAATATCTTGCAGCCGCTTGCGCTCCAGAATGCTGTCGCGCACGGCATCTTCCCAGCTCCTATGCTCGGTCAGGCGGATAGGAAGCTTGATCATCTCTTCCGCCTTGAGTTCCGTGGCGGAGACATTGTGGAGCACGTTGCTGTCATTCGCGGGGGTGGCGGTAAATTCCACCACGCAGGCGGCGTTGACCCGCTGCAACACTTCGTAGCTCAGAGTCGATGTGTTGTTGTGCGCCTCGTCCACCACCACCAAGGGCCGGTGCAAGGCAAGCAGGTTGCGGAACGAAAACTTGATTTGCCCTTTGCTCTCACCCTCCTCGATCCGCTCCAGCCCCGCCGTGCTCGCGGGCACGGTGGAAAAATGCGGCTCAAGATTTTCATTGTGAGCATAGACCTTGCGCCCTTCCGTCTTGTCGACCCGCAGGGTCTGCATCGTGGCGACGAACACGCAAGCGCGGGTCTGCAAGTCGGCGGGCGTGATCTGAATAAAGTCGGCAATGTCGAACACGCGGACTCGCCCGCCGAAGGCGGCGCGCAGCGCCTCATAATTCGGGTGGTCCGGCTTCTTGAGCGTCTCCAGCGTCTGCGTGCGAATGGTGTTGGTCGGCACGAGCCAGAGAACAAAGGGAAAGTCGCGCTCAAGATAGGCGTCCGCCGCGATTTTGACGGTGTGGGCGGAAAGCAGCGTCTTGCCGCCGCCGGTCGGCAAGCGCAGGCACACATACGGGACGGTTTCGAGCCCTTTCAGCGGGCGATAGGGGCGCGGCTCGCGCACGCCCGGCTTGTCGACGCCGTCGAAGGCCGGTCTCGCTCCGACGGCGCGTGCCAATTCAAGATAGGCTTGCAGCACGGCAAGTGTCTCGGTCTGATATGTTTTGAGGGTGAGAGCGCTCATCTGGCTTTCACATCGTAAGGCGTTTGCTTGAAGGTGATGCCAAGGTCCTTGAGGCGCGCCGCGCCAATCCGGCACGCTTCGCCGTAAATCACCTTCGGCCCATCATGCGCGGGAAGCCCGTTCAAAATTTTGGCGGTCAAAACGTTGCCGCCGTTGGGCCGCTTGTCGCCGAGAATGCCGTTATAGAGGAGGTAATAGGCCGTGCCGTTGCGGCGGCCTAAAAAGGCGCCCCACGCCTTCTTGCGCAAGGCCGCGTGCGTCTCCGAAAACCAAATATGCGCGGCAAGATGAGGAAAGCGGATGTTCGGGTTGATCTTGCCCTTTGCGTCGAACACGGGCGCGCCGAGTTTGTAGAAGCGGAAGCCGCCGCCGCCCTTCCAGCCCACGGCTTCGGAGATGCCGCCCTGCTCGCCCTCGATGACCTTTTTCAGGCGCGGGGCGCAATGCGTAACGGCATGATCGCCCATCTCGATGCCGATATAGCGACGGCCCATCTTATGGGCGACGGCGGCCGTAGTGCCGGAGCCGAGGAAAGAGTCGAGGACGAGGTCATTCTCGTTCGTCGCAATTTGCAATACCTGTCGGATGAGCCTCTCCGGCTTCGGTGTTGCAAACGGACTCTCATGGTCAAACAGGGTGAGAATCTCTTTCTTTGCATTTTCGGTGTCGCCCGCATCACCGGCCAACCATAATGTCATTGGGACGAGGCCTTTGTCTTCCCACGGAAATTGTTTTATGCGCGGCCTTCCCTTGCCACCTTTTGGAAAGTACACCTTATTTTCAATATCGTTTAAGCGAATAAACTCAGGCTCTGTCGCCCCCCAGCAACGGGCTCTTGGCGGTGAGTGAACCGTCCCGTTGGGGGCCGTGATCTTATACATCTGGTTTTCTCTGAATCCTTGAGCCGAAAACGGGATTGATTTCCATTCACCACGGGAATCTTTGTCAGGATTTGAGAATCCCTTGCCGGTCGGCAAGAGCAAATTTCGATGATCTTTCCATTGTATCGCTGGAAGGCGCGCATAAAGCATTATCGTGTCGTGCGATGAGCTAAGCGCCGCGCGGTTTTCTCGCGAAGTTCGCTTTTGCCAGACAATCTCCCCAATGAAGTTGCTCCGCCCAAAAATCTCGTCCATAATCACCTTAAGATAGTGCCCTTCGTTGTCATCAATCGTCACCCAAATCGAACCGTCCTCCGCTAGCAGCTCGCGCAGAAGCGCAAGGCGTGGGTACATCATCGCCAGCCATTGCGTATGCTCAAGATTGTCGTCGTAATGCTCGAACGCGCTGCGCGTGTTGTAGGGCGGGTCAATAAAAATGCATTTTACGCGCCCGGCGTAATACGGAAGCAACGCCTTCAATGCCTCAAGGTTGTCGCCCTGTATGAGCATGTTGGGCGTCTCTGGATCGCCCGCGCTCAATGCGTCGTCGGCCTCCAACAGGCGGTAGGGCACGGCCTCGGCGGCCTTGACGTGCTCTTCCCGGCCGAGCCAGTGCAAAATGGGCATAAAACTTCCTCTGCCCCTTTCTTCGATTCGTCAAATAGGCGCTTTCCCCAGCCCGCTCCTGTCGCCGAAACCCCGTCAACTCATTGAAATCGGGACGATTGCATTTATCTTAAGTCTAGAGTAGCCGTGTCGCGGCCCGCCGCGCTAGACTCTAGCAAATCCTCCCCTCTGAGTTAGCATTCCTTGGCCACGGACGACAACACTTCACCCCCCCAAAACTCCGGCGTCCGGCCGGTCTCGATTTCCGACGAGATGCGGCGCAGCTACCTCGATTACGCGATGAGCGTCATCGTGAGCCGGGCGCTTCCCGACGTGCGCGACGGGCTGAAGCCGGTGCACCGGCGCATTCTCTATTCGATGCACGAGAACAATTACACGCCGGATCGCCCCTACACCAAATCGGCGCGCGTCACCGGCGATACGATGGGCAAATATCATCCGCACGGCAATCTCGCGATCTACGACGCGCTGGTGCGGATGGCGCAGTCCTTCTCGATGCGTCTGCCGTTGATCGACGGGCAAGGCAATTTCGGCTCCGTCGACGGCGATCCGCCCGCCGCCGAACGCTATACCGAAGTGCGTCTCGCGCCGGCCGCCATGCCGCTCCTCGACGACCTCGACAATGCGACGGTCGATTTTCAGCCGAATTACGACGGGCGCGAGCGGGAGCCAACCGTGCTTCCGGCGAAATACCCCAATCTCCTCGTCAATGGCGCCGGCGGCATCGCGGTTGGCATGGCGACCAATATCCCGCCGCATAATCTCGGCGAGGTGATCGATGCCGCGGTCGCCTTGATCGACCGTCCCGAGATGGGAATCGAGGATTTGATGGCGATCGTCCCCGGCCCGGACTTCCCGACCGGCGGCAACATCTTGGGGCGGGCGGGCATCCGTATCGCCTATCTGTCCGGACGCGGCCCGGTGCTGACACGCGCGACGGTCGCGGTGGAGGAAATCCGCAAGGAGCGCGAAGCCCTCATCGTTACCGAGATTCCCTATCAGATCAACAAAGCCACCTTGATCGAGAAAATCGCCGAGCTCGTTCGCGAGAAGCGCATCGAAGGCATCTCGGATTTGCGCGATGAATCCGATCGCGACGGCATGCGCATTGTCATCGAGCTGAAGCGCGACGCCCTCGCCGATGTGGTCTTAAATCAGCTCTGGCGCTTCACCGCGTTGCAATCGAGCTTTGCCTGCAACATGATCGCCTTGAATGGCGGCCGCCCGGAAGCCCTGACGCTCAAGGATTTCCTTAGAGCCTTCATCGATTTTCGCGAGGAGGTCGTCACAAGGCGCACCAAGCACCTGCTCACCAAGGCGCGCGACGCCGCGCACGTGCAGGTTGGCCTGGCGATCGCCCTCGCCAACATTGACGAATTCATCCGCCTGATCCGCACGTCGCCTGACCCGGCCACCGCCCGCGCGGCCTTGATGGCGCGCGCGTGGCCCGCGCGCGACATGGCGCCGCTGATCATGCTCATCGCCGACCCGCGTCATGTGCTCTCCGAGGATGGCGACTGCCAGCTTTCGGAAGCGCAGGCGAAGGCCATTCTCGAGCTCAGGCTGCAACGCCTGACCGCGCTTGGCCGCGACGAAATCGCCGAGGCTCTGAACAAGCTCAGCGTCGAGATCGCCGATGATCTCGACATATTGCGTTCGCGCGCCAGGCTCTTTTCGATCATCAAGGATGAAATGCTCGCGGTGAAAACCGCCCATGCCACCCCGCGCCGCACCCTCATTCTCGATGACGCGGCGGGCGTCGAGGACGAGGACCTCATTCAGCGCGAGGACATGGTTGTTACCGTATCGCATCTTGGCTACGTCAAGCGGGTTCCGCTCGCCGCCTATCGCGCGCAACGGCGCGGCGGCAAGGGCCGTGCGGGAATGCAGACGCGCGACGAGGATTTCGTCGCGCGTCTGTTTGTCGCCTCGACCCATGCGCCGGTGCTGTTCTTTTCCTCGCGCGGTCATGTCTACAAGGAAAAAGTCTGGCGATTACCTCTTTCGGCCCCGCAGGCGCGTGGAAAAGCGCTGATCAACATGCTGCCGCTCGACGAAGGCGAGCGGATCACCACGATCATGCCATTGCCGGAGGACGAGGCGGCGTGGGACACCCTCGATGTCATGTTCGCGACCACAAGCGGCAGCGTGCGGCGCAACAAGCTTTCCGATTTCGCCCAAGTCAACC
>JBATYB010000556.1:0-3155 GCA_049673825.1 Methylocella sp.
GCCCACAACCGACGGGCCATCGAGCAAGGCGTAGATCGTCAGCGAGTCGGCGGTTTCGGCCCGGTTGATATAGAATTTCGTGAAATCGGGAAATTCTTCCTTGCGCTCCGCGACCGCCACATCGAGCGCGACAGCCCGCGCGGAAAGCCCATACTGGCGCAATTCGCCGATCGCGCGAAAATAATCGGCGCCGAGAAAAGCCACCCAATCGTTCTTGCGCCAGTCGAGCGGACCGTCGCGCGCTTCCTGGACGCGCAGCCCAGCGAAGCCCGCGCCTTGCGGAAGTTTCTTGGCAATCGAATCCTCCGGCATTTCGAAATAGCTCTGATCGTAAATGATTTTCCGCGCGCTGCCTGCGTCGACGACATGCATTTCGACGGCTTTTTGAAAAAACTTTCCCAGATGAAAAAAGCTCACCGGAAACCGGCCCGGCCCATCGGCGAAAAGCGCATGGTCCATGTCGAACTTGATTTTTCCCCAGGCCTCATAATTGATCTTGGCGACGATATCGGGCGAAGGCCGCGCCGGGCCGGCGTAAGGCTCGCCTGCCATGCGCCGCGCCATGACCTTGAGAGCATCGAAGGAAAATGGCACCGCCGGGCCGAGCTTCATCGCGCTGGCGGCGAAGCTCCTCTTCGTGTCCGTTCCTAAGACTCCGAGCGCGGCGGCGGCCTTCAGCACCGATCTCCGGTCAAAGGCTGTTGTCATTTGCCTTTCCTTCGGATTTGGCGGCCAAATGGGTGGCGCAGCATGCGTCCAACGCAGCACAAGCGTCACTGGTCGCAAAGCGGAGCGAGGCGGGCAAAATGATTTCTAGCGGATGGGTTCGTGGCGAATCGCGGTGCGCATGAAAAAATAGAGGAGCCCAAAGCCGCAAAGACCAAATCCTGCCTCGATGACGCGGCTGACGAGGGGATCGAGCTGCAGGAGGCCGCCGAGCGCCCATCCCGCCGCCCAGGACGCGCCGACCATTTCGGTGCCGACCAGAATCGCAACCGCGACGAGGGTCGAAACATGGACCCAGTTGATCTTCTTCGTTTCAGCCAATGCGGATCGCTCCATTCGAAAGCTAATTCAGGGAAATCCCCCCCGCCGCGCGGGCATTTGCCACTATATCACCAAGGCGCGCCGGGCAAGCCTCTCGCGGAAGCTCAGACCCCATTGTATAACGGCGCCGGACAAAGTTGGGAACCGCCGATGGACGACGAAGTGCCGATCGCCGGCAAGACGGCTGGCGCAACCTTCCCTTGGCTCGCCTTCTATCCTCCCGGCGTGCCGGCTCGGATCGAGACGCCACCCTACGATTTGCTCGGCGAGATCGCGCCGGACTGGGCGGCGCGGAAGCCGGTGGCCCGGGCGTTTACCACCATCATGCCGAACGGCATGGCGGCAAGTCTGACCTTTGCGGAAGTCGATCGCTTTTCGGACGCCTTCGCCGCCTATTTGCGCGAGACATTGGGCCTGGAGCCAGGAGCCAGGGTCGCGATCCAGATCCCGAATGGGCTCGCCTATCCGGTCGCCGCATTCGGCATTTTCAAGGCGGGGTGCGTGCTCGTCAATGTCAATCCGCTCTATACCGTGCATGAAATGGCGCATGTTTTCGCCGACGCCGAACCGTCCGCGATCGTCGCGATCGACATGTTCGCGGATAAGCTTGCGGCGGCGATAGAACAGGTTCCGGTGCCGCATGTCATTCTGACCCAAGCCGCGACCCTGTTTCCGATACCATCGCGGCTGCTCATCGGATTTGTGCAGAAATACGTCAAGAAACAGGTGCCTTATCCGCGTTTCCGCCATACCGCCTTTTCGAAAGCGCTTGCGTTGGGCGCGGCCAGCATTCGCACGGGGGCCAATGTCAAGGGCTACACGAGTCAGATCGAACCCTCCGCCGTCGCATGCCTGCAATATACCGGCGGCACCACTGGCGTGAGCAAGGGGGCGATGCTGACGCACCGGAATCTGATCATGAACGTGGCGCAATGGCTCAGTTTCTGGGGCGACGACATGGGGGAAAGCGATCATGTCCTGACCGCGCTGCCTCTCTACCATATCTTTGCGTTCGCCGTGAACTTCCTGGGTTTTTTCATCCACGGCGCGCACAATATTCTGATCCCCAGCCCAAGGCCGCTGAGCAATCTCCGCAAGGCCTTCGAGAAAGAGGCCATAACCGTCATCACTGGGGTGAACACCCTGTTCAATGGTCTGTTGAACGAACCGTGGTTTTGCGAAAATCCGCCGCGCAGCCTGCGGATTTCGGATGCCGGCGGCATGACGTTGCAGGAGTCGGTCGCTCAGCGGTGGCAGAAAGTCACTGAAACCCAGATAATTGAGGGCTACGGCCTGAGCGAGGCTTCGCCGGTCCTCACCTGCAATCCGGTGCGCCGCGCGAAGCTTGGATCGATTGGCGTGCCGCTTCCCTCGACCGAAATGAAATGTGTCGATGGCGGGGGAAACGAGGTCGCGATTGGCGAGCCCGGCGAGCTTATCGCGCGCGGGCCGCAGGTCATGCCCGGCTACTGGAAGCAACCCGAGGAAACCAAGCAAGTCTTGCAGAATGGCTGGCTGTTCACCGGCGACATTGGGAAAATGGATGCCGAGGGTTATTTCAGCGTCGTCGACCGGCGCAAGGACATGATCCTCGTCTCCGGCTTCAATGTCTATCCCAGTGAGGTCGAAGCGGTGCTCACCGGGCTTGCGGGCGTGAAGGAATGCGCCGTGATCGGCGTGCCGGACGGGGCCAGCGGGGAAGCGGTCAAGGCGTTTGTCGTTCGCGGCGATCCGGACCTCGATGCCGAGACGGTCCGCGGTTTCTGCAAAGGCCAACTCGCGGGCTACAAAGTGCCGAAATTGGTCGAGTTTCGCGACGATTTGCCGAAATCGAACGTCGGCAAAATCTTGCGCAAGGAGCTGCGCCAAAAACCGCCCGTGAACGCTTGTGAAAGCAAGGCCTGAGTCGGAAGGCGGCCAGGCTCACCAGCGCAGAAGCCGCCGCCCCGCCGCGGCGCCGATGGCAACGACGAAGCCAATCGCCAAACTATACCAGGCCGCCACGAAAAGCGGCGAATCGTCCGGGCAATGCGTCGCGTAAAGCGCCGCGCCGATCGCCCCGGCGAAAAGGCCCGCCGCCGCTCCGGCGAGGGCGGGATGCTTCGGCG
>JBATYB010000557.1:0-1550 GCA_049673825.1 Methylocella sp.
GCGTGAGGCTCCCGCGAAACCGGCGCCGGTCCAAAAACAGGACAAGGCGCAAGGGCCCGCGCAAAAACAGGGGCCGGTCAATGGCCAGACGTCGCAGCCAGCGGGGCCGCCAGCTCCTCCGCGGCCCGCGCCGCCGGAGCAAGAGCCGGTCGGTCCGGCCCTCGACAAACTGAGTGCTTCCCTAAAGCAAATCGAGGCAAGCCTCGAGCGTCACGATCTGACCGATGCGGATCTCCAGGCCTTGCGTCAGCGGATCGATCCGATTTCGGACGCGGTAGCTAGTGCGCTCAACCGTTTGACGCCGCGCCTCGCCGGGATCAAGGCGCGGCTCGACCAGCTCGGTCCGAAACCGGCCGATTCCGCGCCGCCCGAAAGCCCGGCGGTGACGGCGGAGCGCGCCGACCAGCAAAAGCTCTATAACGACACCGACGAGCTTTCGAAGCGCGCCCGCCTGCTCGCGGTCGAGGCGGACCAGACCGGTGCGACTATCACGGCGCGGCGGCGCGCCTTGTTCACGCGCTCGTTGTTCGCGCGGGCGACGAGCATCGCCAACCCCGCGCTCTGGGTTGACGTCTGGCGCGAAGCGCTGGGCGACGCGGCCGCCATAAAAGCGGTCTTCGGCGACTGGATCGACGGCATCACCATCCGGCTCGATGGTCAGCGTGCAAAGGCCTTTTGGGGCGGCCTGGCCCTGATCCTTTTGCTTTACTTCCCGCTTTTGCGGCTGGGCCGGCGCGTGCTCGCCCGCAATCCGGCGGTCACCGAGCCGAGCCGCTTTCGCAAAATTCTGGGTGCCTGGTGGGTTGCGCTCGTCGTCGCGGTTCCCGCGGTCGCGATGATCTTCGTCGTTGGCCTCGTGTTGCAAACCTTCGATCTCGCCAATGCGCGATTGCAGCCTTTCGTCCAGGCCTGCGGCGCGGCGGTCATCCGCATCGCCGCGGCGACGGGAATAGCACGCGGCCTGTTTGCTCCGGCACGTCCCAATTGGCGTCTGCCTAAGCTCGGAGATCCGGTAGCCGCGGGCGTCGTTCGCATCGCGATCAGCCTTGCCTGCATCGTCTCGGTCACCCGTCTTTTCGAGGCGCTCAACAACATGATCGGAGCCTCCTTGCCGGTGGCCGTCGCGATGCGCGCGCTTGCCGCCATGATCGCGGCGATCATGCTCGGCATCGAGTTGTGGCGCTTCGGCGGTGGCGCCGGTGCCGACGATTGCCTCGGCCCGGAGGTTGCCAAGGAGCGGGATTGGTACGACCTCCTGCGCGTTGCCACCTGGGCGGTGACCTTCGTCATCGCCGTCTCGGTTTTGACCGGCTACGCCGCCTTCGGCAGCTTCCTGACCGATCAATTGTTCTGGGCCGGCGCGGTCGCCTGCGTGTTGTTCATGGCGATCGTTCTCGTCGAGGAAGCGATCGGCGCGGGCCTCACGCCCGCGACGCGTCTTGGGCGGCGGCTCGTGACCAGCTTCGGCTTCCATCGCAGCTCGCTCGAACTTGTGGGAGTCCTCGCTTCGGGCGCGATTAGGCTTGCCCTTTTCGTCGTCGCGGCCGTTC
>JBATYB010000558.1:0-3382 GCA_049673825.1 Methylocella sp.
GAAAAGGGAAAGACGTGAAGATGCGTTAGGCCGCAGTCCGCGACAAGCGCGAGCGTATTTTGAAACATGGCTTCGGTCTCGGTCGGAAACCCCGCGATCAGATCGGCGCCAAACACGATTTCCGGCCGCAACCGTCGAAGCCCGGCGCAGAAGCGCACTGCATCGACGCGGCCGTGTCGGCGCTTCATGCGCTTTAAAATCAAATCGTCGCCGGATTGCAGCGAGAGATGGAGATGCGGCATAACGCGCGGCTCCTCGGCGAACGCATTGATGAGGTCTTCGTCCGCCTCGATGCAATCGATCGAGGAAAGCCGCAGCCGTCCGAGTTTTGGCGCCGCGCGCAAGATGGCCTTGACGAGTTTTCCTAGCGCCGGGGCGCCGCACAAATCAGTGCCATAGGAGGTCAGATCGACGCCGGTCAGGACAATCTCGCGAAAACCGTTGCCCACCAGGCGGCACGCCGCGCGGGTGATTTCTTCCAATGGGACCGAGCGGGAGGGGCCGCGTCCGAATGGAATGACACAAAAGGTGCAGCGGTGATCGCAGCCGGTCTGCACCGCGAGAAATGCGCGGGTATGGTCCTCGATGCCTTCGTTCAAAATCGTGGGCGCCGCCTTCGCCGCCATGATGTTGGAGACATCCATGCGGCCGCCGCCGCGCGCCCAGCTCGCGGGGTCGGCTTTTTCCGCATTGCCGAGGACCCGGAAAACCTCCGGCATGACGGCGAATCGATGCGGATCGATCTGGGCGGCGCAGCCGGTGACGACGATCTCGGCGCCGGGCCGCTCGCACTTGATGCGGCGGATAGCCTGGCGCGCCTGCCGTGCCGCTTCCGCCGTCACCGCGCAAGTGTTGACGATGACGAGATTGCTTCGCCCGCAAGCCAAGGCGGCGCGGCGCATCGCCTCGGACTCGACAAGATTGAGCCGGCAGCCGAAGGTCAGGACTTCCACGTCTTGCGGCCTGCCGGAAACGGATGTCACGCCGCGATATCCTTGAACAGACTGGGATCGAGCCGCGTCTCGAATTCGAATTCGACGGGGCCGGTCATCGCGACATGGCCGTCGCTCTCCCGCCATTCGATATCGAGATCCCCGCCGGGGAGGCTCACGATGGCGCTCTGGCCGGTGAGGCCCTTCCGCGCCGCCGCGACGAGGGCGGCGCAGGCGGCCGAGCCGCAGGCGCGGGTCAAGCCCGTGCCACGCTCCCAGACTTTTAGCGCGATGTGCGCGCGGGAAGTGACATGGGCGAGCGAAATATTGGCGCGCTCGGGGAATATTGGGTGATTTTCGAGCAAGGGGCCGATCCTTGCAAGATCGAAGGCCTCGATATCATCGACCCAGAAAATCGCATGCGGATTGCCCATGTTGACGGCCGAGGGCGTATGCAAAATAGGGGCGTCGATCGGGCCGATCTGCAATTCGATCTTGCGCGTGTCATGGAAAGGATCGCGCAAGGGGATTTCATTCCAGGCAAGGCGCGGGCGGCCCATATCGACGGTAAAAATCGTCTCGGCCCTGCGCACGCATTCGAGCCGCGCGGCAGCGGTCTCCAAAACGAGCCTTTCGCGCGGCGTTCCCCGCGTCAGGAGAAAGGCGACGCAGCGTGTCCCATTGCCGCAGGCCTCGGCTTGCGAACCGTCGCCGTTATAGATCGTCATGAAGGCTTCGGCCCCGCTTGAGCGCGGTTCATGCAGCACCATGAGCTGATCGAAGGCAAGGCCCTTGCCGCGTCCGATCGCGCGCGCTTCTGGCCCGCTGACGGTCAAGCGGCCGCCGCGCAGATCGAGAACGGCGATCTCGTTGCCGAGCCCGTTCATCTTGACGATGAGCCTATTTGCGAGCGAGCTCAAAAGGGGCAAGTCCATTCATCCATGCTTCGCATCAACGCGCAGACATCCGCGGATGGCCTTATTTCCCGAGGTTTGGCCCGCGGCAGGTGAGGCCAATTTGCGAAAGCGACCTTGATCACGGCCGGCCAATTCGCCCCGCCTGGCGGAACATAAAGCGCGGCACGTTAATTGCTCCCCCATGGTATAGAAAAACATCGACGGGGGCTGAGTTTTATCGCAGCCCGCTGCCGTTTTATGCGAGGATTGGCGTAGTCGCGCGCGCCGGACCGTCAGGAATGGAGCGCTTTGGCGCGAACCACAATTTTGGAGCGGCACATGAGGATAGGCAGCATCAACCGTTCGCTGGGTCTCGCACTGGCCTTTGGCCTGTTTTTGGCGGTCCTGGCCGCGCCGCCGGAGCCCGCCTTCGCACAGGCTCCAGCCGCCGCGCCGGCCGCCGGCGATGCCACGCCCGCCCCTGGCTCGCCCGGCGTCAATGCAAAACCGGCTCCATCCACTCCCGCCGAAACCGGCTCGAAACCCCCGCCGGGGGTGCCGGACGACTCCTCGGCGGTGACCCTTGAACTGACATCCCGTCCGGTGGCCTTCACGAGCGCGAGCGCGGAATGGACGGATGGATTCAAGGCGGTGGTAGGCGAGATAGCCAAGGTCGATGCGGCGATCAAAAAGGCCGGGCTCACTCCGGCGGGACATCCTTTCGCATTGTTTCTGGCAACCGACGATAAAAGCTTTCAGTTCGAGGCGATGGTCCCGCTTGCCGCGAAACCCGAGGTCAAGGAACTCTCCGACGGCGTGAAAATCGGCGAGTCCCCTTCCGGCAAGGCGATCAAGTTCCTGCATCGCGGCTCCTACGACGATATCGATTCGACCTACGATCTCATCACCGCTTTTCTCGATGAAAAAGGCCTCGAATCGCAAGACCGCTTCATCGAGGAATATCTTACAGATACGACCGAGCCAGACGACGCAAACCTCGAAGCCGACATCTATGTATTCCTTAAGTAGGAACGGCTGCCTGGGACAACCGGGCGAACGGGGCCGCTGAGTTCGGGCCAGGGACTCCCCGCGAGCAACGTTGCCGTCTTTGTTGCTTCTCGGCGCATCGCTTTAGTTGTCCGGAATTGACCTACCCGCCATCGGGGCGGGTCAACCCGCCGCCCTTAATTGAAATAATTTGACGGAGCGTGTCATGGTCCACCGGCGCCCAATTGTTATAACGGTTATAATTTTCACATTTCTTCTCATTTCATCAGAATTCTATTTACGCCATGCTGGGTACGGGTCGTATCCAATTTATGACATCGATAATGCAATAAAGTATATCCGCGCCGCCAACCAGCACGGAAGGTTTCGCAATCGCTATGCGTGGTTTTTCAACGACAGACATATGGGAAATATTTCAAATTGGCGTCCAGAGATTCATCCGAATCTGTTATTGATCGGCAATAGCATTGTACTTGGGAACAATACTTTCTACCCTGAGGACAAGCTCGGGCCCCTTTTAGAAAAGGATTCGGGCGGGCGCTACAC
>JBATYB010000559.1:0-2729 GCA_049673825.1 Methylocella sp.
TTATGGGAGTTCAATGCTTTGGGAGGCTCGATACAATGATGACCCGAGGAATCGCCGCGTGGCTCCTGGCGATGGTTCTGCTCGCCTCCGCCGCGCATGCGCATGGCGGGGTGGGCGTGGTGGATAATAGATGCGTTTTGCGGATCGGCCCGGACATCATGTTCTTCACCGGATACCAGCCGCAGAATTCCCGGGAGGAGTTTTGCGACGATATCCCAACCACCGGGCAAACGGTTGTCGCGCTCGACATGCAAAATACCGAGCTTCGCGACATGCTGACCGAAATCCGCATCATCAAGGATGAGGGCAACCATACGACGATGAATGGGCTCCCGTTCCTGACCGACGCGGAGCTGGGGAGCCCGCAAGTTCTCGACCCCGTGACCATCACCCATGTGCTGCCCAGGAAATACCCGACGGGCACGCTGACCTTCAGCCACACCTTTCCCGACAAGGGCAAATTCATCGGCATCGTGACGGTGAAAAACGAGCACGGCCAGACCTATGTGTCGCAGTTCCCGTTTTCGGTGGGCCAGGCGTTTGGCAAAAGCATCGGGATCTATGCCTCGCTGGTCGCGGCGCTCGTCGCCGCGGTTTACTTGATTTGGCACTTGGGCGGGAAGCAGAAGCTCGTTCCCCCGAAAAAGCCGGCGTGAGAGGGTGCGGATGGTTCGCGGACGGCCGGTTTTTTTCGGAAATCCGCCGCGGCTGCGGCTCGTGGCCTTGGATGATCGCCGCGGGGAGGGGCGCAGGCGGGCCGGCCCAGGGACGGAATTGGGCGTAGCGGCGCCGGGTCTGCCCAAATACACCGCGCGAAGGCGTAAAGATAAAGCCTTGCCACGAACATTCGAGCGTAATCATGAAGTTTGCTCTGCCTTCCCCCGTGCAAAATGTTCTAGGAATATTGAACTTTAAGCTCGGCCCTGAAGTGCTCCCGAAGTCGCCAAATCTCTTGGCTGCGAGCCTTGTCGCTTTCGCGGTGGCGGTGTTCTTGTTTCAAGCTACCTTCTTTTCCCTGGCGAAGGCGGCGGCGAGCGGTATCGGGGGCGCCGTTTTATTGGCCGTGGTTGCGATGCTGTCGGCGCGGGTTTCCGGTTACAACGAGCGGCTAACGCAGACGCTTACCGCGCTTGCCTTGGGCGGCGCCATCGTGATCTTTGTCAGGACGGCTTTAGGTTTTTTCATATTCGTTTCGCCGGCGTTTGCGGAGTTGCCGGATATTAACGTCCGGCAATTGACGGCATTTTTACTGTTTCCTCTTTACGTGTGGAACATCTTTGTATTTGCTTTTTTGTTCCGGAGATCTTTCCGTTCTGACGTGCCCGTTTCGTTCGCCATTTCGATCGCGCTTGTGTTCGCCGTGTACTTTTCGGTTCCATTGGCGTTTAAGGCCCTGTGACGACATTGACGGCGGCTGCCCAATTGAAACGCCGTTGTTTGGCCGGGGCAGGCCAACGCTCGTTCCCTGTCGCCGTTGGCACGAGCTTGCGGCCGGCGGAACGCGCGGGTTCTGTTCGAGGACCGAATGACCGTCAACAAGATCGCCTACCAAGGCGAGCCGGGCGCCAATTCCCATATCGCTTGCGACAACGTCTATCCCACATGGGAAGCCTTACCCTGCGCGACGTTCGAGGATGCGCTCGCGGCCATCGCCGACGACGCCGCGACACTCGGCATGATTCCGATCGAGAATTCGATCGCGGGGCGCGTCGCCGACATCCATCACCTATTGCCCGGTTCCGGCCTCTACATCGTCGCGGAATATTTTTTGCCGGTCCATTTTCAGTTGCTCGGCATCAAGGGCGCGAGACTCGATGAGGTGAGATCGGTCTACAGCCATGTTCACGCGCTTGGCCAGTGCCGCATAATTATCCGCGCGCGGGGCCTCGCGGCGCACGTGACCGGAGATACGGCTGGGTCCGCGCGCGAGGTGGCGGAATGGCGCGACCCTGGCCGCGCGGCGATCGCCACGCGCTTGGCGGCGGAAATCCATGGTCTCGACGTGCTCGCCGCCGACATCGAGGACGAACCGCATAACACGACGCGTTTCGTCGTGCTTTCGAAAATCCCGCAATGGGCGAAGCTTGGCCCCGGGCCGGTCGTGACGAGCTTTGTTTTCCGGGTCCGCAACGTGCCGGCGGCGCTCTACAAGGCGCTTGGCGGTTTCGCCACCAATGGCGTCAATATGACCAAGCTCGAAAGCTACATGGTCGACGGGGAGTTCACCGCCACCCAATTTTTGGCCGATGTCGAAGCCCACCCGGAGGAGCCGGGGCTGGCGCGCGCGTTGGAGGAGCTGGCGTTCTTCTGCAAGGAATTGAAAATCCTAGGGGTCTATCCAGCGCATCCGTTCCGGATCGAAAGTCGAAGGCGCGAGCGGCAAGGTCAGTGAGCAAAAGTAAAATCCGCGCTTGATCGCACCAAAATGTTTTGAGACCTGTGCGCGGGGGTAGCCTTTTGCCGGGCGGAACGGCGTGAAGCGCCGGACGGGATGTCGAATGCAGGCATCGTCGCGCTTTGAACATCGCCGGATAAGCGGCGAGCTTGTGCCGAGGTCATGAACTTCGCCGAAGATTTCCAAAATCGCTCGGGCTCCTTGCCGGCGCCAATAGCGTTTGACGTTGGCGGCGATGACCGCGAGATGGACCCGGAGTTTGGTTTTGGAAAGACCGAGCTGTCGCATGTGGCGGAAGCGGGAGCGGCGTTTTAGGTCCCAAGGATTTTTTCGG
>JBATYB010000560.1:0-4324 GCA_049673825.1 Methylocella sp.
GCATTGTCCCAGGCGCCGCCGCCGGACGTCATCGAGATCGCCACGAAAAGCCCGTTGACGATGACGCCGAGGAGCGACGCGCCCAATGCCGCGAAGGCCGACGCCTTCGAGCCGGAAATCAAGAGAGCGCCAAAATAAACGGCCAATGGCGCAAGCACCGGCAGAAGCGAAGGCACGATCATTTCCTTGATCGCCGCCTTGGTCAGCATGTCGACCGCGCGGCCGTAATCGGGACGCTCCGTCCCTTGCATGATGCCGGGCTTTTCGCGGAACTGGCGCCGTACTTCCTCGACGACGGAGCCCGCCGCGCGGCCGACCGCGGTCATCGCGATGCCGCCGAAGAGGTAGGGAATCATGCCGCCAAAAATCAGCCCGGCCACGACATAAGGGTTCGATATGTCGAAGGACACCACGCCGATTCCCTTGAAATAGGGAAACCGGTCGGGGTTCGCGGCGAAAAAGCCGAGATCGTGGCTATAGGCATTGAAGAGCACCAATGCGCCGAGCCCAGCCGAGCCGATCGCATAGCCCTTGGTCACCGCCTTCGTCGTATTGCCGACCGCGTCGAGCGCATCGGTCACGTGCCGGACCTTCTTCGGCAGGCCCGCCATCTCGGCGATGCCGCCGGCATTGTCGGTCACCGGGCCAAACGCATCGAGCGCGACGATCATGCCGGCGAGACCCAACATGGTGGTCACCGCGATCGCGGTGCCGAAAAGACCGGCGAGCTGACTTGTCGCGATGATGCCGCCGATGATGACCAGCGCGGGCAGCGCGGTCGATTCGAGCGAGACCGCGAGGCCTTGGATGACATTGGTGCCATGTCCGGTGACCGAGGCCTGGGCGATCGAGACGACGGGCCGCTTTCCGCTGCCGGTGTAATATTCGGTGATGACGACGATTAATCCGGTCACGAGCAGCCCAACGAGACCGCAGAGAAAGAGACGCGAACCTTCGACCGGGGTGCCGCTCGCCGTGCCGATGGTCCCCCAGCCGACGGTGAGAGAGGTCGCGGCGGCAAGGCCAGCGATCGACAAGATTCCGGCGGCGATCAGGCCTTTGTACAGCGCCCCCATGATCGAATTGCTCGACCCGAGCCTTACAAAGTCAGTTCCGAAGATGGACGTGACGATGCAAGCCGCGCAGATCGCCAGCGGATAGAGCATCGCGGCATTAAGCACCGGCTGACCGGTGAAGAAAATCGCGGCGAGAACCATGGTGGCGACGACCGTCACGGCGTAGGTTTCGAAAAGATCGGCCGCCATTCCGGCGCAATCGCCGACATTGTCGCCGACATTGTCGGCGATCGTCGCCGGATTGCGGGGATCGTCTTCCGGGATCCCGGCTTCGACCTTGCCGACGAGATCGGCGCCCACATCGGCGCCCTTGGTGAAAATGCCGCCGCCGAGGCGGGCGAAAATAGAAATCAGCGATGCGCCGAAACCGAGCGCGACCAGCGCGTCGATCGTCTCCCGGCTGTTCGGCGCATGGCCGAGCGGCCCGGTGAGAACGTAAAAATAACCCGCGACGCCAAGAAGCGCCAGGCCAGCGACCAAGAGCCCGGTGACGGCGCCCGCCTTGAACGCAATGTCGAGGGCCGCGGCGAGCGATTGCATGGCCGCCTGGGCGGTGCGCACATTGGCGCGCACCGAGACATTCATGCCGATGAAGCCGGCCGCGCCCGAAAGGATCGCGCCGATCAGAAATCCGGCCGCGAGCAGCCAGGAAACGAGGAATCCAAAGGCGGCGAAGATGGCAATGCCGACAACGGCGATCGTCGCATATTGGCGTTTCAAATAGGCTTGCGCGCCCTCGGCGATGGCCCCCGCGATTTCCTGCATGCGGGGCGACCCGGCATCGGCGGCGAGGAGTCTCGACGACGTCCCCACGCCGTAGACGACGGACAAAAGACCGGCAAAAATCACCCCCCAAATGGGATTCATGTGTTGCGCCTTGTATGATTGTTCACAAAATGACGAGGCCTTGCGTTCCCGGCCTAGCCTCGACCTATACCGAAACCGCGGCACGGCGCAATCGCGCTTTGCGCGCGCTGACCGCCATCTTGCGGCTAAACGTTAAAAATGCCGGAAGGACGACCGCGCGAGGACCAAACGCCGCCCCGCCGCATCCTTGAACATTGGCAACGCGTTCCCTGGCCTGGCCGTGCCAATCGGGTGCACCAAGATCCCAGCAGCAGCAGCCTCGGCTTCGAAGGCGGCGGCTTGGGAGGGCGGCACGGCGCAAAGGAGTTCATAATCGTCGCCGCCGGTAAGAATCGTTTCGAGGACAAATGGAGCTTCGTGCAGAATTTTCCGCGCGGCGTCCGAGAGCGGCACATCGGCTGTCCCGGCCTCGGCGGTCATCCCGGTCAGGCCCAACATTTTCGCAAGATCGCCGGCGAATCCGTCCGAAATGTCGATGGCCGCGTGCGCATGGGCGCGCAGCGCCGCGCGCAGGCAAAGGCGCGGCCGCGGCAGAAGATAGCGGCCGGCGAGATAGGCGGCGTCCGCTTGGCCGACGCAATGGGTCCATGCCGTGTCTTGCGCCGCGTCGAGGCGAATTTTCAAGCCCAAGGCCGCGTCCCCAATTGTTCCGGTCACATAGATCCGGTCGCCCGCCGCGACGCCTGCGCGCAAGACCATCTTTTGCGCCGGGACGGTGCCGAAGGCGGTTATCGAGACGATGAGCGGCCCAGGACTCTTCACTGTGTCGCCGCCGAGGAGCGGACATTTGTAGGCTGCCGCATCCTCGCCGAGCCCTTGCGCGAAACCCGCGAGCCAATGCCCCGTCCAATCTTCCGGCAAGGCAAGCCCGAGGAGAAAACCGGAAGGCTCCGCGCCCTTGGCGGCAAGATCGGAGAGGTTCACCCGCAAGGCCTTGCGGGCGACCGCGCCCGGCGGATCGTCCGTAAAAAAGTGCACTCCGGCGATCGACATATCCTTGGTCGCGACGATATCATGGCCAGGCTTTTGGGCGAGAATCGCGGCGTCGTCGCGCAGGCCAAAGGCCCCCGGCCCCGCGAGCGGCGCGAAGTAGGTCGCGATCAATTCGTCTTCGGACGGCCTGGACATGAAAGCTACTCACGCGCAAATTCCGCTGCGCGGCACTGGCGCGCCAAGGCGTCCAGCACCGCATTGATCATTCCGGCTTCCTCGGGGCCAAAAAACGCGCCGGCGATATCGACATATTCCTTGATCGAGACACGTGCCGGAACATCGGCGCGCTCTTTCAATTCATAGGCGCCCGCGCGCAAAATCGCGCGCATGACAGAGTCGATCCGCGCCAACGGCCAGCCCGCCGCCAAGGCTTTGTCGATAAGCCGGTCGATCGGACCCTGGGCGGAAACAACGCCGGTCAGAATATCGCTGAAAAACGCGGTTTCCGCATCCTTATATTGCACACCCTCGATTTCATTGCCGATCCAGAACGACTCGAATTCGGCGCGGGTCTCCTTCAGGCCTTTCCCAGTGACCTCCATTTGATAGAGAGCCTGAACGGCGGCTAGGCGGGCGGCGGAACGCCGGTCGGCATTGGCCATCAGGACGCCCCGATCGCAAGCTTCAGCCGATGGATCGCAAGAGCCGCCCGCGCGGCATCGCCACCCTTGTCGCCTTGTTGGGGATCGGCCCGCGTCAAGGCCTGCGCCTCGTTCTCGACGGTCAAAACACCATTGCCAAAGGCGAGTTTTCGCGCGAGCGCAAGCTGCATCAAGGCACGCGCGCTTTCGTTGGCGACGATCTCGAAATGGCGGGTCTCGCCGCGAATGACGCAACCGAGCGCCACCGCCCCGTCGAAAGAGCGCTTCGAGACTTCGGCATGATCGAGCGCGATCGCCAGGGCGAGCGGGATTTCGAGCGCGCCGGGCACGCCGACGAGGTCGAAGGAGGCTCCCGCCTTGGCAAGGGCGGTTTTCGCGCCCTCCAGCAGCATCCCGGCGATATTCTCGTAATAGCGTGCCTCGACAATGAGGAAGCGCGCGCCCCTGGCTTCAAGGAGAGGCGGAGACCGGCGCGGCGAAGCCATGATGTTTACTCGAAACGAGGGGAGGCGCGGGCAAGGCGGCCTCAAGTAACAACCGAAGCCTTCCGCCGCAAGCCCGGGGCCTAAGTGTCTGTTCTGAAACTTCTTGAATCAAAAGAATCATTTGTGATTCAAGGGAGGTGGCCTGATTCGAGGAGGGGCCGCCGATGTGGACGCAGGAAAACCGGGGCCGTTATGACCGGAGCCAACAGAGATACCCGAGCGATTTGACGGCCGAGGAATGGGGGCTGGTGGAGCCGCTGATACCTCCGGCGAAGCGCGGCGGCGGCAAACGCCGCGTGGA
>JBATYB010000561.1:0-2091 GCA_049673825.1 Methylocella sp.
ACGGCGAACGCGGACTCGCTGTCCCAGATCGGCGCATTCAAGGACACGTCGGGGCCCGAGAGACGCGCGTCCATCACCTCGACATCCGAGCGGGACACGCCGAGCACATCGGCGATTTGCCTGAAAACTTCCGTCCCGGTGCGCGAATCGCCTCCCTGCGCCAGTTTCGCGCGCAGCCGGCGGAGATTGAAAAAGAGCGCCTTCTGCTTCGCGCTTGTTCCGCCGCGTACAATCGACCAATTATGCAAAACATAATTTTGCATGGAGGCGCGGATCCACCAGGTCGCATAGGTCGAAAAGCGCACGTCGCGCTCCGGTTCGAACCGCGCGGCGGCCTCCAAGAGCCCGACGTGGCCCTCCTGGATCAGGTCGGCAAGCGACAGGCCATAATAGCGAAACCGCACCGCAAGCGCGATCACGAGCCGCATATGCGCCCGCGCGAGCTTATGCATGGCCTTTTCATCGGCCTGATTTTTCCACCGTAAGGCCAGCGCATGTTCTTCGTCGCGCTCAAGATACGGAGCGGCTATCGCCGCGGCGAGGAGATGTTCGCCTACCTCAGCTAATTGCGCCATGATCGTCGCCCATCGCGTTCAAAAGCGCCGCGTCCCGCGCCATGCCCCCGCGGCTTTGCGGTTCAGTCCGCCGCGAAGGAGAAAAGCATCTTGCCGCGCCGGCCGGATCTTCGCGTCGACCCGCCAAGTCCTACGGTTAAACGATTGCCTGGCGCGCCTGGTTCCGCGCCGCAAGCCGCGTGCGCGCCGGGCTAATTGTTTTTTGGCGCTTGAGCGGCGGCGATGGAACCCGGGTTCACCCCAACGATCATGGCGAAGATCATGTAAAATCAACTGGCTCCGAGCACGCCCCGATCCCATGTGACCGGCAACCGTTTCTGGCGGCCGCCATCTGTAAAAATTCCCGCACCAAGCTTACCGCTTGCCCATTGGCGGTCTCTCCATCATATTTTAGAATAATTCCTGTCCCTCCATCCAGCTCCGGCTTTGAACCGGACGTTTGGGAGAATTCCATGTTCATCGAGACCGAAGCCACACCCAATCCCGCAACCTTGAAATTTCTGCCCGGGCGCCCCGTCTTGACGCAAGGAACACTCGACATCAGAGACTCCGAAGGCGCCGGACAATCGCCGCTCGCGCAAGCCCTGTTCGCGATCGACGGCGTCTCCGGCGTGTTTTTTGGCTCGGACTTCATCTCTGTCACGAAATCCGGCGGCGACTGGCCGGACCTCAAACCCGTGGTCCTCGGCGCCATCATGGAGCATTTTGTTTCGGGCGAACCCTTGCTCATCGGCGAATTCGATGGCGCCGCCCAAGGCGACGGCGAGGAGTTCTTCGCGGGCGACGATGCCGAGACCGTCGTAACGATCAAGAAACTGATAGAAACGCATGTCCGTCCGGCGGTCGCCAGCGATGGCGGCGATATCAAATTTCGCGGTTACCGCGATGGGACCGTCTATCTCGCCCTGAAGGGGTCGTGTTCCGGCTGTCCCTCGTCATCCGCGACGCTCCGGCACGGGATCGAGAATTTGCTCAAGCATTATGTCCCCGATGTGCGCGCGGTCGAACAAATCTGATTTTCGGGGTTTTGTCGAGCCGGTTCCACGGGTTCGGCCGAAGTTGGGGCAAGTTTTGAGCATTGGCACATGAAAATATTGGCGATCGACACAGCGCTTCCCGCGATTTCGGCCTGCGTCCTTGACGAGGGCGCGGATAGCCCGGAAGCGATCGAGACGATTGCGATGGAGCGGGGCCATGCGGAAGCTCTTTTGCCATTGATCGACCGGGTCATGGCCCGCGTCGCGGGAGGTTTTGCATCGCTCGAGCGGGTGGCGGTGACGGTAGGCCCTGGGTCCTTCACCGGGCTTCGCGTCGGGATCGCCGCCGCGCGCGCGATCGGGATCGCTTGCAAGATCCCGGTCACCGGGGTTTCGACGCTGGCGGCCCTGGCCGCCCCTTTGATCCTGGAGCAAAAGCCAGGTCTCGTCGTCGCCGCGATCGATGCGCGCCGGGGCAATGTTTTCCTCGCCGCTTTCGGACCGGACGGCAGGGCCGTCCTGGCGCCTCGGATCGCACC
>JBATYB010000562.1:0-2750 GCA_049673825.1 Methylocella sp.
GCGTGACGCTGCAGCTGCTTGGCCGCGTCGTCGAGCTTGCGCACGGCCACGAGGCCCTGCTCGGTCTTGAGGCGGCGGAATAAGTTAAGCGCCGGCGGAGACGATTTGCTCGTTCGGATCCGCCGGCGTCCGGCCTTGGAACCGTGGTTTCAAGGATAGTGCCTGTTAGGATTAAGCTCAACTCAAACTCGCTCCGCTAATCCGGCGCCGGCAATTCGGAAATCATGTCCGGTGGAGCAATGGCGAGACAGGAAATGCCGCGCCAAGATCGAAAGCGTCCCTTCCCCCGCTGGATCGACTCCGGCGGGGGAAATATTTTGAAGCTGGCAAAGCCGTTTGTTCGCGTGGCGCGGCTCATCATCCTTCCCTGACCGAGTGCTAATCAGCTTACGTTGTTTTGGGACGCTAGCGAGGCAGGGCCGCGCTCGCGGCCGAGTCCCCGATCCGAAGACGATCAATAGATGTTGATTGGCCGCCTGGCGCGGATAATCATTGATTATAAGACGCGCGGCCCGATGTTAATTATGGCAGGCGCGAGCACGCTGTAAGTAATCCAATGGAACTTCATCAGATCAAGCATTTCGTCGCGGTCGCCGAGGCCGGCGGGTTCACGAAGGGCGCCCAACGCGTCGCGGTATCGCAGCCCGCAATTTCGACCAGCGTCGCGAAGCTCGAGGCTGAGCTCGACGTCAAGTTGCTCGACCGGCGGCCCTCTCAAGTGGTGCCGACCCCCGCCGGGGCGCGTTTCCTCGAAGTGGGCAAGGAGATTCTGCGCACGTGCAATGCTGTGAAAGCCGAACTCAAGACGCTTACGAATCGAAAGTTTCTGAGAATCGGGATATTGCAATCGCTCTTCAGCGGCCGTGTTTCCAGGCTGTTGAGTTCTTTCCGGGAAACTAATCCCGACATGCCTATCGAAGTGGTCGATGGCGGTTGCGAGCAATTGGTCGAGTTCCTCGCCGGACGGGAACTCGACGCCATACTCACGATGTTCGACGGCAAAGAGTCCAAGTTCGCCAGCCGCGCTCTTTTCAAAACGCCGTATATGCTGGCAATTCGAGAGGATCATCGCTTTGCGAACCGGCCGGCCGTGAGCCTTAGCGATCTCGCCAACGAACCTTTCATTTTGCCGGAACGCTGCCCTTATCTGCAAGACGTGACCAATGCGCTTGTCTCCCGGGGAATGATACGCGTTGTCTATCGGACCGACGCGTACGACAGGGCGCTTGCTCTCGTCGCTGCCGGGATAGGTTTGGCACTTGTTCCCGCCCATTTCGAGGTATCGGCGGTCAAGCAGGTCGCGGTTTCGGACTTGGGCATCTCCAGAACGATCGGGCTCCTTTGGTCGCGCGAGCGGGAAGACGCCGGCCTTAAGGAATTCATCGAATTCGCCGGGGAGCATTGCCGGGCGCACTAGCGGCCGCGGGCGATATTCCGGCGAAGACGCGCCTTGACGGCGGGCCGGCGAGCCGGTGGACTCCCGGGCCCTTCGCCCAGGCCAAACTTGATGCGACATCGCCGACGCCGGTTTTGCTAACCTTGACAGGGGAGGAGCCGGCGTTGCCGCGTTGCCTTGCCGGAGAGTAATGATCCCTCACCGGTCGCCGAGGCTGCCGCCCGCGGCGGCGAGCGCGGCGCCGACTTCGAGACCAAGATCGTCCATGGTCGCCTCCTCGACGGCATTGACTGCTTCCCCTTTGGCCTGCCGTTCGGCTTCCGCGGCGGAGCGGGCGACATTGACGGTAATCGGGGCTTCGATTTCCGGATGCAAATGCACTGGGACTTCGTGCAATCCAAGTGATTTGATCGGCGCTTTCAGGACGATCTGATTGCGGTTGGCATTAAAGCCGCCAGCGGTGACCGCGGCGGCGATGTCGCGCGGCGAAACCGAGCCGTAGAGACGGCCCGTCTCGCCGGCCTGGCGGATGATGACGAAGATTTGCCCGGTGAGTTTTTCGGCGACGCCGGCCGCTTCGTTGCGCGATTCGAGATTGCGCGTTTCGAGCTGGACGCGCTGGCTTTCGAAACGGCTCTTGTTGGCTTCGGTCGCGCGCATGGCCTTGCCGGCGGGCAGCAGGAAATTGCGGGCGTAGCCGTCCTTCACGCGAACGGCGTCTCCCATTTGACCGAGTTTGGCGATGCGTTCGAGCAAAATAACTTCCATAATGCGGTCCTTCGTGTTGCATCAGAGTTTGGGCGAGGCCGTCTTGTCCTTGCGATTTCGGAGAGAGAAAGCTGTCTCGATGATCCCGGTTAAGACCAAGAGAAGCAGAAAGACGAACCATGTCACGGGGACGACAAGACCGAGATAGATAAGAATGAGGAGGGGAATCCGGAAAGGCGATCCGCGCGACAGATAATGCGCCGTGGCGAGCCCGTCGAGCGCGAAGGCGACGCCGAGCGTCACGGCGACAATGACGACGATGAGGCCATGGAGCCCGCCAAGAAACGGACCTATCCCAGCGGCGGCGCCGAAAACCAAAAGATAGACCTGCGGCAGCCGCAATCCCCCCGCTATGTCGGGCCACGGGCGGGGGAGCTGCGCCGAAAGCTGCGCCACCCGTCCGGCGAGCCAAAGATTGAGCATCAGCATGACAAGGCTGCAACCCGCCACCGCCGGCGCCGCCGCCAAAACCGTGGCGGGCGCCACGGTTTGGGCGGCGGCGCCGGCGGTGGCGGGTTGCAGCCTTGTCATGCTGATGCTCAATCTTTGGCTCGCCGGACGGGTGGCGCAGCTTTCGGCGCAGCTC
>JBATYB010000563.1:0-4106 GCA_049673825.1 Methylocella sp.
ATCTTCTGAGGCTCGCCGAAATCCTCGGCGCCTTGACCTATCTCGACACAATCTGCGCCTCCAGCCCTCAAGGCGACTGGCGCGCGAAGATGCAGGCGCTTTTGGAAGCCGAGGCGAAGACCGCGGCGCGCAAGGAGCGGCTCGCCGGCAGCTATAACCGCGGCTTGCACGATTACGCAAGAACCTACCGTCTGTGCACCCCAAACGCCCAAGCAATCATCGGCCGGTTTCTCGCGGAGGGTGCCGGGATCGCGCATGACGTGGTCAACCGCTACGGCGCGTCGTAGGCCAGGGATCCCGGCGAGGCGTTGACCCTGCCGGGCGAAGTTCCGATCGGCGTCACGGCCGTTGGTGCGTGATCCGTATGGTGGGGGGGATCCGTTACGGCGGTCATTCGGTGGCGTCGTTCGCGTTCCGAGCAATCCTCACGGTTAATGCTGCCCTCGAAGCCGCGAAGCAAGACGGCGACGCACTGCGATACTTCAAGGATCAGACCCCGGAAGTCGTTTATTGCGCTAATTTATATGCATTTCGCTTCTCAAGGCCATAATCGTATCGCATAGTGGCCGAATGAATTCCGTCGATGAAATCTTTCAGGCGTTGGGCGGCGTTACGGAAGTCGGGCGCATCATTGGCAAGCGGGCGGAACACGTCGGCTCGATGAAGGCGCGCGGCTCCATTCCGGTCGCGTATTGGCCGCCTATTATCGCTGCGGCGAAAGCGCGTGGGATTCCGGAAATCACGCCGGAAACTCTCACTCGCCTTCACGCGGATGCGGCCACGTCAAGGGCAGCCCTCCGATCTTCGAAGCCAACCCTGTTTCGTTGGGATGCGGCAAGATTGAACGATCTCATTACCGGTGTCCCCGGCCTTCGCGTCGGCCATGCGCATGACGAAAGACTCGGCTCCGGCGTCACCACGCTGATTTTCGAGGCTCCCGCCATCGCCTCGATCGCCGTTCACGGCGGCGCGCCGGGGCTGCGCGACGCGGCGCTGCTCGAACCTTCGATGACCATCGAGCGGGTCGATGCCTTGGTCCTTTCGGGCGGCTCCGTTTATGGCCTCGATTCGATGGGCGGAGTCGCGGCCTTTCTCCGCGAGAGCGGCCGCGGCTACGCCGTGCGCGACATCAAGGTGCCGATCGTGCCGGGCGCGATCCTTTTCGATCTCTTGAATGGCGGCGACAAAAGCTTTGGCCGCGAGCCGGTCTATTGGCACTTGGGCTATAGAGCCGCGAGCGAGGCGGCGGCCGATTTTGCGCTCGGCAGCGCCGGCGCGGGTTACGGCGCCACCACCGCCGATCTCAAGGGAGGCCTCGGCTCGGCAAGCGAGGCGACCTCGGGGGGCTTTCGCGTCGGCACTCTCGTCGCGGTGAATGCGCTTGGCCGCGCGACGATCGGCGAAGGGCCGCATTTCTGGGCCGCTCCCTATGAAAAAAATGGCGAGTATGGCGGCCTGGGCTGGCCCGCGCCCTGGCCGGCGGACGCGCTCGACTTTCGCATCAAGGGCGACGCGGCGGAAAATACGACGATCGCCATTGTCGCCACCGACGCGGCGCTGACCAAACCGGAGGCAAAGCGTCTTGCCACCATGGCGCATGACGGCATGGCGCGGGCACTGCGTCCCTCGCATGCTTGCTTCGACGGCGACACGATTTTTTCCGCCGCGACCGGAACCGCGAAAAAACTCCCCTCGATACGTGACAGAATCGAGATCGGCATGACCGCCGCCGATTGCCTCGCCCGCGCGATTGCCCGCGCGGTTTACGAGGCCGAGCCCCTGCCTTTTCCTGGCGCGCTGCCAAGTTGGCGAGGCAAATTTGAAGGGAGATAACGGCATTGCCGAGCCCATGGACTTAACTCGCTCTTCCGTGTTACGGCGCGCGACAATCACGACGGCGCCATGCCACGCCGCACGCCTTGACACAGAGTCCCCGAATGATCCCGCGCTATTCCCGGCCTGAAATGTCCGCCATATGGGAGGCGCGGACGCGGTTTCGCATCTGGTTCGAGATCGAGGCTTATGCCTGCGATGCGCTGGCCGAAATCGGCGTCATCCCGAAAGAGGCCGCGAAGGCGATCTGGGACAAAGCGGGCGATGTGAAGTTCGACGCGGCGCGGATCGGCGAGATCGAAAAGGTCACGCATCACGACGTCGTCGCCTTCCTGACCCACCTCGCCGAATTCATCGGTCCGGCAGCGCGGTTTGTGCACCAAGGCATGACCTCTTCCGACGTGCTCGATACATGTTTGGCCGTGCAGCTCGCCCGCGCGTCCGACATTCTACTGGCCGATATCGACGATTTGCTTGCCGCCTTGAAGCGCCGCGCGTTCGAATACAAGCTCACCCCCACGATCGGACGCTCGCATGGCATCCACGCCGAGCCAATGACCTTCGGGCTGAAGCTCGCGCAAGCCTATGCCGAATTTTTGCGCGCCCGCGAGCGGCTGGTCCATGCGCGGAAGGAAATCGCGACCTGCGCGATTTCCGGCGCCGTCGGCACTTATGCGCATATCGATCCGCGCGTCGAAGCCCATGTCGCGGCAAAACTCGGGCTCGCCGTCGAGCCCGCCTCGACGCAGATTATTCCGCGCGATCGCCACGCGATGTTTTTTGCGACGCTCGGCGTCATTGCATCGTCGATGGAGCGGCTCGCGACCGAGATCAGGCATTTGCAGCGAACGGAAGTGCTGGAAGCGGAGGAGTTTTTCTCCGAAGGCCAGAAGGGCTCGTCCGCCATGCCGCACAAGCGCAATCCGGTGCTGAGCGAAAACGTGACCGGGCTTGCCCGCCTCGTGCGCTCCATGGCGATGCCGGCCATGGAGAACGTCGCGCTTTGGCACGAGCGCGATATTTCGCATTCGTCCGTCGAGCGGATCATCGCGCCGGACGCGACGATCGCGCTCGATTTCGCGCTTGCACGGCTTACCCAAGTGATTGACAAGCTCATCGTCTATCCCTCCAATATGAAAAAAAATCTGGACCGGCTAGGCGGCCTCGTTCATTCGCAGCGGGTTCTGCTCGCCCTGACCCAAAAAGGCATGAGACGCGAGGAGGCTTATGCGCTGGTCCAGCGCAACGCCATGCCGGTCTGGCGTGGGGAGGGCGAATTTTTGACGCTATTGAAAAACGACAAGGACGTGCGCAAGGTGCTAAGCGATGCCGAGCTCGAAGAGCTTTTCGATCTCGGCTATCATTTGAAGAATATCGATTTCATCTTTAAGCGCGTTTTTGACGAGAGTTGAAATGGCGAGCTTTTTTCGATGCGTGCATCCGAGGCCGAGATACTCGTCATACCGGGCCTCGGCGGTTCGGGCCAGGACCATTGGCAGAGCCGCTGGGAAGCCAAAATCCCGGCCTTGCGCCGCGTCGTTCAAGCCGACTGGGAGAAGCCGGGGCTTGCCGCCTGGCGGGACCGCATCGTCGCGGAAGTGGAGCGCGCGGCGCGCCCGGTCATTCTTGTCGCTCATGGTCTCGGCGTGCTCGCGGCCGTGCATGCCGCGCCGTTTCTGGCAAAAGGAGAAAGCAGCGGCAAGGTCAAGGGCGGCTTTCTGGTCGCCCCGCCTTCCGTGGCGGTTCTCGCCGGGCTCGACGCGGTCGATCCGGCTTTCCTGACCGTGCCGGGCGAACCGCTTCCTTTCCCGTCCCTAGTGATCGCGAGCCGCGACGATCCTTTTGCGTCCTTTGCCGAAAGCGAGGCTTTGGCGCGCACGCTTGGCGCGGAATTGATCGACGCGGGATTTTCAGGCCACGTCAACAGCGAAAGCGGACACGGCCCCTGGCCCGAAGGCGTGATGCGGTTCGCTGGATTTTTGAAGACGCTGTGAGGCCGCGCAAGGCCGCCGTCACAAAGCCTGGCCGAAGCGCACCGGTTGGCCTTGCCCCGGCATGGTAAGCTCGCCCTCCCACATCACGCGCCGGCCGCGAATGATGGTGCCGACCGGCCAGCCCAAAACTGCCATTCCATCGTAAGGTGTCCAGCCGCAACGCGAGGCGATCCACCGGTTTTCAATTTTTCCACGCCGTTTCAGGTCAACGACGGTGAAATCGGCGTCATAGCCCGCCGCGATCCGCCCCTTGCCCGCTATCCCAAAAAGCCGCGCTGG